>CALRFZ010000009.1 GCA_943357015.1 Candidatus Staskawiczbacteria bacterium | reverse complement strand
TTTGATATTAACCTTTTTATTGGCCACTTTAACCCCTTTGCGGATAATATTTTTAATTTTAGCCATAGCTGTAAGATTGTTTTTTTAAAGCGTTTTAATCAGGTAGTTTTGAGCCAAATTAAGCTTAAAATTGAGGTATTTTTAATCAATTTAACTATCCAAAGTATACCCTTTTTAGCTCTTTGGGTCAAGGTTTGGTTTTTTGCTTTAATTGATGAATAAATTAGGCTAACCTAATTTTAGAGTTAAATTTTTACCATAAAAAGAAGCCTTAAGCTTCTTTTAATTTTGGTGCCCTCGGTAGGAATCCGCTACGCTAGAACCAGTCGTCGTTTCACTCCTCCTTCAAAACCCTCGGTTTTGAATAATTTCCTACACGGTAGGAAATGCTTTCCTCCCGACCCCTCCTTGAGGTTCGATTCCTACCGAGGCAATATAAAAAGAAGCCTTAAGCTTCTTTTAATTTTGGTGCCCTCGGTAGGAATCGAACCTACATCAGAGATTTAGGAAACCTCCGTCCTGTCCATTGAACGACGAGGGCAAAGTACTAATTTAAAAATCCAAATTTAAAATTTAAAAACAATGATAAATTTAAAATTTCAAAATTTATTTTTAAACTACTACTATTTAGTAATTTTAAATTGTTTTTAAATTTTAAATTTGGATTTTTAAATTAGTTTCACTTTATCTCAAAAATTGTATATTTTCAATAAACTTGATAAAATATAAATAAATTAGCCGTAATTCAAAGCATAGTATTATGTTTAAATCTCCGATTATAAAAATTGCTCAAAAAGTTTGCCCGGCGGTAATTTCTGTTGTGGTGTCAAAGGATTTGCCTAAGGTAGAAGACTTTTACAGTTTTCCTTATGGTGGCAAAGAATATATTATGCCAATGATGGATAAAGGTGGCAAGGGGGTGGTGGAAAAAACGCAAATTGGTGGTGGGTCTGGTTTTATTATTTCTAGCGATGGCTATGTTTTAACTTCTAATCATGTGGTAGCCGATACTACGGCCGAATACACGGTTATTATTGACCCCACTCACAAACATTACGCTAAAGTTTTAAGCCGTAACCCAATTAATGATATTGCGGTGTTAAAAATTGAAGGCAAGGGATTTCCTTATGTGGCTTTGGCTGATTCCGATAAAATTCAAATTGGTGAAGATGTGGTGGCAATTGGTAATCCCTTGGGAGAATTTACCGATACTTTGTCGGCTGGCATTGTTTCTGGCCTTTCTCGCTACATTACCGCTTTTGGTGGTTTGGATAACCAAATGCAAAATTTGCGCGGGCTAATTCAAACTGATGCGGCAATTAACCCCGGCAATTCCGGTGGGCCACTGGTGAATATGAAAGGTCAGGTTATTGGTGTTAATGCTGCTATGATTATGGGGGCGCAAAATATTGGTTTTGCAATTCCTGTAAATTATGCTAAAGAAGATTTGGCGCAGGTAAAAAAATATGGCAAAATTATGGTGCCATTTTTGGGTATAAAATATGTAATTATTTCTAAGGAAATGGCTAAAGCCAATAAACTGCCAGTAGAAGAGGGGGCAATGGTGGTTCGCGAAGCTTTGGGTGAACATCCTGTTATTGCAGGGTCATCGGCCGATAGGGCGGGAGTAAAAGAATATGATATTATTTTAGAAGTTAATGGTCAAAAAGTTACCACTCAAAATCCTTTAGGTAATATTTTGCAAAAATGCAGTATTGGCCAAGAAACTCACTTTAAGGTTTTGCGCGCCGGCAGAGAAATAATTTTGGCGGTAACATTATCAGAAAAAGTTTAAAGTAAAAAAAGATGGCTGGTTTGGCCGTCTTTTTGAGTAAAAAATAGTTAGCTAATTTTATTCTTTTATAATAGCGTCTTGTGTGTATGTGTTAGACGCGTTCCATAATAAATAGCCGTTAAAATCTGCGCCGTAGGCATCGCTGACGGCTTTTATTTCTTGCATTACCATATCTTTGCTGTAGGTGGCGCCTAAGTTAAAATCTTGAAGCCATGGCCGAATTTTAGCGATTTTAATTTGATCATTGTTTTTAGTGTAAATTTTTGTATATACATTGACGCGGTTTAGAGCGCTGTCCATAGAGTTTTTGACAATTTGATATGGGTGATCGGCTGGATTTTGGTAGCCCAGAAAACCTTTGGCATAGTGAGAAGGATATATCATTGGGTAAATATAATTAAAATGCGCCAAAGAATCTTCAAGGATTTGCCCAATGCCCATATCGTCGGTGCTAGTGGTAACTTGGCCAAAAACATCGGCTGAAATTACGGTGTCTGGCAAAGATTCGCGCAAAAATTGAAAGAATTTTTTGATCACAAAATTTTTTGGAGTTTTTTGATCCCAAAAAGGAAAACCCATATTACTTTCTTGGCCATCAGAGGGAAATCTAATATAGTCAAAGTTTATTTCGTCAAAACCATAAGATATGGCGTCTTTGGCAATTTCAATATTATAATCCCAAACTTCCTTTGAGGCTGGGTCAACCCACGCCAAACCATTATTATTTTCCCAAGCAATGGGTTGCTCTGGGTTATTTGTTTTTTGGGTGTCATAAATGGCCAAATCTGGCCGATTTTTAGCTAGTAGAGGGTCTTGAAAAACGGTAATTCTGCCAATGACATAGATTTTTTGGTTATGTAGGCGATTAATTAAATCGCCAATATCAGGAATTTGGTTTTGGTAGGTGTTATATTCTTGAGCTTTTTTGGCTTTGGTGGTGTAAGAAATTGTGCCAGAATAATCTTTAATATCTATAACCACTGCGTTAATTTGAGTAGTTTTAAAAAGATTTTCTAGATAGTTAAGATACTTTTTTGATCCTGCAGACCAGCCAGTTACATACACGGCTTTAATAATTGCAGGAGGATTTTCTAGGGTTTTGGATAGAATTTTGGCAGGAATAATATTTTCTTTTTCAGTGGGTTTTTCTGGCTTAGCAAAAGAAAAATCAACATTTTTGCCATTTTTTATCAGTAGCGCTAAATTATGTATGCCGATAAGATTTTTTGCATACAACGCATTTATGGCATTTTGATATTTATTGCCAATGGCAAATGATATTGTTGTCAGAAAAATAAAAAATCCGACAAATAAAAAAATAAAATTTTTCTTTTTAAAATTACCCATTAAATTTATAAATTAGACAAGTCTATTAAAAATTATAACAAAAAAATCGCCTAATGGCGATTTTCTCGAAAATTACGGTAAGTTACTTTACTTTTGGCGGAGCGCCGTGTATATATTTTTCAATAATTTTATCCTGCTGTGCTAATGTTAAACTCATATTACGCAAATTAATTTCAAGTTCTGCCCATTTGGCTAGTCCTTCTAAAATAAATTCATCATCTTTAGAAAATTCCCTTGGTTTTGTATCTTTAATGCAAAAAACTCCTATACGACTGCCGTCGGTGCTCATTATTGGCACTCCAGCATAAAATCTTATATAAGGCTCACCGATAACCATTGGGTTATCAGAAAACCTTTCATCTTTAGTAGTATCTTTTATGACGAGGATTTCTGGTTCAACTAGCGCGTGACCACAAAAAGAAATGGCGCGATCGCCTTGGGTTTTTGACAGGCCTTGGCAAGATTTAAACCATTCTCTTTTAGCGTCAATGAGAGTTAAGGTTGAAATTGGAACTTGAAAAATTTTTGTGGCACAAAGAGTGAGTTGGTCAAAGCGTTTTTCAGGTGGTGTATCAAGAATATCTAAAGAATATAATGACACAATTCTTTTAAGTTCATTTTTTGGAATAGGAGCTTCTTGCATATTTTTATGATTAAAATTTAATATTAATTTGATTATATAAAAAAATCGCCAAAAAAGCGATTTAAATTATTGGAAAGTCTTTTTTAAAAAATTCTTTTAATTTTCTCCTTCCACCACCACTTTTCCAGTATAATTCTCTTTTTCTTGCCTCTTGAGAAGTTTCAAATTTTTCAAAAAATATTAATTTTAATGGTATTCGATTCTTTGTAGATATATTTTTTCCAGAATTATGTTCTATTAATCTCCTTTTGATATTGTTAGTATATCCGATATATGTTTTATGATCTTTTAAGCTTTGCAAGATATAAATATAAAACATTGTATTGTGAGCGGGTCGCCCACCCGCCCCATGATGGGCGAGGTTGGGACGAACCTCGCTCAATTTTTATCGCGATAAAAATTGAGCGGGTATGGGGAGTCGAACCCCACTCATTAGCTTGGAAAGCTAAGGTAATACCGATATACGATACCCGCGTACGAAATTTCTAATTGCCCTAATGACTAATTAAAATTTCTAATTAAATATTAATACCAAAATGCTTAAAATTCAATTTTAAAAAATTAAGCATTATAATTCTTTGCTGATTAAGTATTCCACTGGAGCAAAGTTATCGGTCAAGATAGAATGTGAAGAAAAATCAAACTTTGAAAGATCGATTTTTTTTTGCGCCAAGTTGCTGATAATTGGATCGGAATTATTTTTAACAACCTTATCATTAACATTAATGATATTATCGCCATTATAACCGACAAAAATGATATTTTGCAAGTCTGAATGTGATAAATCGTTGACAGCAAAAAAATAATTGTTTTTAAATACGCTTTGAAAGGTTTTGATTTCCGACATAGCAAAAGATTGTGGCTTATCAGAAAGACTGCCTATGACATTGGCAATAAATACCCCCTTATTAGTTAATTTACTTTTGGCTAGCGTAAAAAATTCTTGAGTGGTAAGGTGTAGTGGAGTAGAATAAATTGAAGAATAGGCGTCGGAAAAAATTAAGTCATATTTTTTTGGTGAATCTATTAAAAACCTGCGACCATCGGCGACAATGGTTGTAAGTTTTGGGTTATCGGGCACATTAAAATATTTCTTCCCTAACTCTAGTAGCGAAGGTTCAATTTCTACCACATCAATGATGGTTTGTGGCTTTTTATATAAAAGGTCTTTGGGTACTGAATATGCTCCAGCACCAATCATTAAAGCCTGTTTTATGTCGGGATTAAAAATTTGATAGAGTGAGTAGTATTTGGTGTATGGGGCAGCTAATTCGTTAGAGTTAATAAATGCCACTGCTGATGGATTGCGGTCTTGAAATAAAAATCTGGCCGGTTTGTTTTCGTAAACTCCGTCATAAATTGTGATTTTTTGATATAGGGCTTCATTGCTATAAACCATAGATTTTAAATCAAAAGAATGGATAATAGACTCTACATTATGCGTAAATGATAGGTATAAAGCTAAGGTGATTAAAAATAAAAATAACTTAATCCAGAAATTGATTTTTATTAACGGCCACAGTCCAAGTACGATGAGTAAAAAGCCAACACTAAAAATAATGGTGTTGATGCCAAGGTTTGGAATTAAAAAAAATCCCGTCAATAAACTGCCAAAAATACTGCCTAGCGTTGACCAGAAAAATATGTCGCCTGAAATACTGCCAATGCCGGATTGTTCTAAGTTTAAGCTCTGAATTTTAATGGCAAATGGCGATAATGTGCCAAGTAATAGGCTTTGAAAGAAAAAAAGTAAAAAGGATGTGAATAGTGGTCCCCAAGTAATGGAAAGTTTGTAGCCAAAAAAAGATAAAAACCCAATGCCGATAATATGCAGGATGACAACACAGGCGCCGCTAAGCGCAATTATGCTGTAAAATAATTTTTCGCTAGGGTGTTGATCGGCAATTCGGCCACCGGCATAATAACCAATACTTAGCGCCGCCAGTACCACGCTAAGGACGCTAGAAATAGAAAAAATTGTGTTGCCAAAATATGGCGCTAGTATGCGCGTGGCGACAATTTCAATTACTAAAACGCAGGCCCCAGTAACAAAAACAATAAATGGAATAGTGTATTTTTTTAGAAAAAGAGAAAATGTCATGGTGTCCCCGATAGGAATCGAACCTATACCTACTCCTTAGAAGGGAGTTGTTTTATCCATTGAACTACGGGGACAATAATGATATATGGTATCATTAAAAATAGCCTTTGACAAGATGGAAATTTTTAGCTAGTATGATGATTAGTTAAGGTTTTATCGGGGTGTTGTGTAACGGTAGCACGAACGCTTTGGGAGCGTTTAGTCCGAGTTCGAATCTCGGCACCCCGACTAATTTTTCATAAAAATTAGTCGAGGTTCGCCCTTTTGGGTGACCCGACAAAAAATATGGCGGTCGTAGTGTAGTGGCCAGCACAACGCTCTGTGGCAGCGTTAGCGGGAGTTCGAATCTCCTCGATCGCCCAATCTAAAACATTCATCTTTTCAAAGATGGATGTTTTTTGTTATATTAGATATAATGAGGATATTATCCATCTATTATATTTTTATATATCTATGAATGAATTTAAAGCGCTTTATGAGTTTATTGATCTGGCGCAAAAAAACAGAAAATATCCAATTAACACTGCTCAAGGAAGAAGGGCGTCTTTAAAGTTATTCGAAACCGTCTTGCATGCCGACGAGCTGGAATCTTTAAGTTTAATTGAAGAGCGGATGAAAGAGATATATTTAAGCTTGATTAGTAGCCACAAAGACAGATTTAGTATTCAATCATTAAATACTTATAAAAGTAGGTTTTTAAAAGTTGTCCAGGATTATAAAAAATATGGTGTTGATGCTCAATCTATTGCAAAATGGGAAGTCAAAAATCGTAAGAGTAAAGTTAAAGGTGATAAAATAGATAATAAGATAGATAGTAAAAAAGATGAAAATCTATCTAGTTTATCTTTATCTATTAACAGGTCTGTGCATAAAATTCAGATATCTTTAGATGATAACAAGGTTTGTTCTCTGGAGTTGCCGACCAGAATCAGTAAACAAGATGTATCTGTCATAATAAAGATTATTAATTCTTTCTCCGATTAGATAAATAGTGGATAACTTTTTTGAAATTTGACAAAAAACTAGTATGTGATAAATTATAGTTACTTTGAATTAGCGTTTTTACTAGCACTTTGTCAATTTTGTCGCATAGCGACAGGGGAGAAAAGATGAACATTTCTTGTTTGGATTTCGAAACGCAATGGCAGTTGTTGCAAGAAGAAAATCGGCGACTCATTGCCAAGACTGCTCAATTGCAACAAAGATTGAATAATCTTGCGTCTGATCCAGAAATGCAAGATTTGTTTTGCCAAAAAGATGATTTGTTAAAACAGGCCAAGGAATGCAAGGTATTAATTCATGCTCATCAATATGCTATTGATGGTCGGTTGCGTTTCATTGAGCAACGCGTGAAAGCCTTAACTAACGGACGAATGAAAAAGCATCTGGACAATTTTTTGGCAAAAAGCAAAAAAAGGCTAAAAGTCTTGATAAAAGACCAAGAGTCAACTGATGTCATCCAAAAAGAAATGGAGTTGATTTGGCAAATTGAGGGGCCGATAGTTGTTGTTAGTGTGTTTTTGGGAGTCAAAAACCAGCAAAGCCAGCTTGAAATGACAATTGCCGAAGGATTTTTGCAAAATATTTTTGCAAAAATTGAGTGTATTGATAAGCGCTATCAGCAAGCAAAAAAATCTCTCAAGGATTTGCTAACTCAAGCAGAAGAGCAAAAAATCTTGAGCCACAAGTCTATTTTGGAATGGGCAACTCAAAGCAAAGATCACTTGTTTTGGGTTATTCAAAAAGAATGTTCTTGTAAAGGCGAAGCAATAAGTTTTTACAAGAATCGCTGGCCAAGCGACAACTTTTTTGATGTATTTGATAGGTGTGATTCTGGTTTTGAGCCAATGCCAAATGGGCAAAGGTCACGTAAACGGCAAAGTGAATTGCCAGAAATTGCCTTGAGTCAAGTTAAAACGGATTGTGTTAGGCCATGGAAACTCCTTCTTGTTTCTGGAACTTTGGACAGTGGCAGGAGCTTATCATTAAAGCGTGAGGAGTTTTTAAGAGAAATCCAGTCACTGTTGCCAAATAATGTCGGTGGGCTTAATATTGGCGCGTTGTATGACCGATTAATAGGATTGACTGAGCTTGATCTGCATCAGCGACAATTGTTAACAAAAATCGTCGAAGATGAGCTTCATGGTTGGCAAAGATTGCGAATTGGGAAATATCGCATTCTGATTCTCATTGATGAAGATTGTCGTCAAATTAAGTTTCTGCCTTGCAAGAAAGGTCATGAACCTTATAGTCGCTAAATTTTCATTCGCATAGCACCGAATTAACATCGGTGCTTTTTTATTTTATAAAAAAAGAAGCGCCCTTTGCAGAACGCTACTTTTTTACTTTTTATAACTATCGCGCATATTCTACGACCCTGTTTTCTCTAATAACTGTGACTTTTATTTCTCCCGGATATTTTAATTCTTCTTCAATGTTAGCGGCAATTTGGCGCGCCATTTTTGAAACTCCAAGGTCATCAACTTTATCAGCTTTGACAAAAACGCGAATTTCACGCCCAGCCTGAATGGCATAGGTTTTTTCGACACCTTCAAAACGATTAGCAATATCTTCCAAAGCCTTTAATCTTTGCAAGTAGTTTTCAATGCTGTCTTTGCGCGCTCCTGGGCGACTGGCAGAAATTGAGTCGGCAACAATTACAATAGTAGCTTCTAGAGAATCGATTGGATAATCTCCGTGGTGAGATCTCATAGCGTGAATAATTTCTTGTTTTTCGCCAAATTTTTCCAAAATTTTAATTCCAATTTCAATGTGAGACCCTTCCATTTGTTGATCCAGCGCTTTGCCAATGTCATGAAACAGTCCAGCGCGCTTGGCAATTTGAGCGTTGGCGCCCAATTCTTCGGCGATGGTTTGAGCTATTAAGGCTACTTCCATTGAATGTTGCAGTACATTTTGACCATAACTGGTTCGGTAATACAATCTTCCTAAAATTTGCACTAATTTTTCGTGTACACCCAAAATATTCATTTCGTATAAAGTTTTTTCTCCAGCTTCTTTAACTAATTTGGCAATTTCTTGTTTAGCTTCTTCCACCTTTTCTTCAATTTTTGCTGGTTGAATTCTGCCGTCTTGAATTAATTTATTTAGCGCCATAGCAGCAATCTGTCGGCGAATTGGGTTAAAACAAGAAATTACTACTGAATCAGGGGTATCATCAATTAAAACTTCTACGCCAGTGATTTTTTCAAAAGTTTTAATATTTCGCCCCTCTTTGCCAATAATTCGGCCTTTTATATCTTCGCTAGCCAAAGTAATTGTGGTAGTGCTTAATTCAAGGGTGTGGTTAACAGCGCATTTTTGTATGGCCAGAGTAACGATTTCACGAGCGCGAAGAGCAAGGGCTTCTTGTCCGCCTTGGTCAAGTTTTCTCATTCTTTCTAAAATATCTTTTTCTGAATCTTTTTCAACTAAGCTTAGTAGTTCTTTTTTAGCATCTTCGCGAGTTAAGCTGGCAACTTTTTCCAGTTTTGTTTCTGCTTGAAGTCTTAGGGCGTCAAGATTTGCTTTGATGGTTTTTAATTTTTCTGTTTCTTGAGTTAATTCAGACTCTTTTTTATCAAAATTAGTGATTTTTTCTTCCAGCAACTTTTCCCGATCTAAAATTAATTGCTGGGCTTTTAAAAATTCTCTTCGGCGATCGTCAACTTCTTTTTGAGTTGTTTCTAAAATTTGTGAAGCTTGACCCTGAGCATCTTTAACTAGTTTTTCAGTTTCTATTTTGGTTTCTTCAAACTTTTTGGCAAGCTTGGCCTCTAAAGACCCCGCTCTTTTTTTAGCTAACGATTGGCGAGCATAATAGCCAATTGCGCACCCAATTATGAGTGATAGCACTGTGGCTATTAGTACGATTATTGTTTGATTCATAATTGTTAATTTTTAATTTTATAATTTTTAATTTTGTAAATAATACTTTAATAAACATTAAAAAGTTAAAAATTGGAAATTAAAAATTTAATAGTATTTATAAATAAATAAAACCCACCAACGTAGTGAGTTTGACATATTTATAAAAGTTTTTAGTTAAAACTTTAAATTACGAAATGCTTTCGAGGGATTTTTTCTAAATCTCGATTTTCATTGAGCATTTCTTAATAAAAAGTTTAAAGCTATTTAGCGCTGGCAGTTATGACGTCGTCAATAAGACCATAGGTTTTGGCCTCACTAGAAGTCATATAAAAATCTCTATCGGTATCCCTTTCAACATTACTAATGGGCTGACCAGTGCAAGATACTAAAATTTCGTTGATCTTGCTTTTGATTTTTAAAATCTGCTTGGCAGTAATCTCAATGTCAGTAGCTTGTCCTTGCATACCTCCAGAAACTTGATGAAGCATAATTTCCGCGTTTGGCAAGGCAAAGCGTTTGCCTTTGGTGCCGGCCGCTAAAATCACTGCTCCCATAGAAGCTGCAAGGCCAATGCAAATGGTAGATACTGGGCACTTGATAAACTGCATAGTGTCATAAATAGCTAAGCCCGCGGTTACTGAACCGCCTGGGCTGTTAATGTAAAGCTTAATGTCTTTTTTAGGGTCTTTTGACACCAAGTATAGCATTTGGGCAATGACAACATTGGCATTCATATCTGTTACGGGGCCAGCCAAAAAAACAATACGCTCTTCTAAAAGCCTTGAAAATATGTCATACACACGCTCACCGCGTTGTGTTTTTTCTATAATTGTTGGTACGATTGGCATTGATCGAATTTAAAATTTAAAATGATAAATTTAAAAACAATTAATTAAATTTTAAATTTAAATTTTTAAATTTTTGAAAAACTCTCTAACTTTTCAAAAACTTTTTCGTTGAATATCGCTCCTTTACTATACTCTTTTAATTGACCAATGTCAATTTGACTTAATTGTTCTTGAGTGTAATTTTGCATCAATTTTGGTAGCTCTTCCATTATTTGAGCTTCGGTAATTTCAATATTCTCCGCTTTGCCAATTTGACGTAAAACTAAAAAGTTTTTAATCCTTTTTTCGGCCTCTATTTTAAAAGAGCTTTTGATTTCCTCTTCTGTTTTTTTAACTGAAGATAAATATTGCTCAAATGGAATTTTGAATTGGTTATCAACCTGAATTTTTAGGTCTTCAAATAATCGTTCCTTTTCATAAGTTACCATTTTTTCTGGCAAGTCAAAATTAATTTTGGCAGAAATTTTTTCTAGCATTTCTCCTCGCGCGCGTTGCTTTTCTGACTCCTTTTTTTCCAGCGCAATACCTTCTTTTAGATTGTCTTTTAAGGCAACTAGAGTATCAAAAGACCCCAAACTTTTAGCAAATTCATCGTTAATTTCTGCCAATTCCATATTTTGCACCGACAACATTTTAACTTTAAAAATAGCTGGTTTACCGGCTAAATCTTCTCTGGGAGTATTTTCTGGAAACTTAGCGGTAAATTCTTTTTCTTGACCGGTCTTCATTCCAATTACATTATCTTCAAAGTCTTTTAAAAATCCTCCCTGGCCTAAAATAAACCTGTCTCGCAAAACTTTGCCACCATTTAAATCTGGTGTTGAATATTCAATTTCCACAAAATCTTTTGGTTCGGCCAAAGTGTCTTTGACAGTAAATTTAGCTCGGCTTTTTTGCAGGTAGTCTAGAGTTTCTTGTAGTTCTTTTTCGTCTACCAAAACTTCGCCAACTTTAATTTTACCGGCAATTTCTTGATAATTTGGCAATGTAATTTCAGGTAAAACGCTAATTTTTAACTTAAATTCAAAGGGCGAACCTTTGGCAATCTTGATAACTTCTACCTCTGACTCGCCAATAGGTTCAAGTTTATTTTCTTCAATAAATTTCGGATAAGCGTCTTTGACCGCCAAATCTCCTGCTTCCATTAATAAATTTTCCTTGCCAATTTTTTCTTCCACTATATTGCTTGGCGCATGACCTTTGCGAAACCCGTCCATTTTTACATGACCCTTTAGATTAAAAATCGCCTTATCAAAGTGTTTAGCAAATTCTTCGACTGTTAATTCAAATTTCACTTCAATTTGCGATTTTTCCAGTTTTTTAACTTCTGTTTTCATATTTTTATATTAGACTAACTGATTAAGGATTAGTCGCTATATTGTAGTATTGATATTTTCTATTATTTTTACTACACCAAATACGCCACAATTAATAGTGCCACAATGTTTAATACTTTAATCATCGGGTTAATGGCGGGTCCGGCAGTGTCTTTGTATGGGTCGCCCACAGTGTCTCCCGTAACCGCGGCTTGATGCGCCAAACTGCCTTTTCCACCCAAATTTCCCTCTTCAATGTACTTTTTAGCATTATCCCATGCGGCGCCTCCAGTGGTCATAGAAATACCAACAAATAAGCCAGTTAAAGTAGCTCCAATTAGTAATCCGCCAAGGGCCTGTACTCCCAAAAACCAGCCCACTAAAATTGGGGCAACTACAGGAATTAAGGCTGGGATCATCATTTCTTTAATGGCAGCTTTGGTCACAATATCAACGCATTTGCCGTATTCTGGTTTGGCGGTACCTTCCATTAAACCTTTAATTTCGCGAAATTGTCTGCGCACTTCTTCTACTACTTTGCCGGCGGTTTTTCCTACAGCTCCCATTAAAAAGCTGGCAAACAAATACGGCAATAAACCTCCGATTAGTAAACCCACAATCACTTTTGGATTGGAAAGATCAAAGATCACAGTTCCCATACCAATTTGACTGGAAACTTCTTGAGTGTAAGCAGAAAATAAAACTAAAGCAGCTAGTCCTGCAGAAGCAATGGCATAACCCTTGGTAACAGCTTTAGTAGTGTTGCCCACGGCATCTAGAGCGTCCGTGATTTTACGAATTTCTGGTGACATACCAGACATTTCCGCAATTCCACCAGCGTTATCGGTAATTGGGCCATAAGCATCCACGCCAACGACAATACCTGAAATTGATAACATTGAAACTACCGCTAAAGCTACGCCGTAAATGCCGGCCAATTGAAAACTAATGATAGTTCCTCCAGCAATTAACAAAACTGGAAAAGCAGTTGATTGCATACCAAGTCCCAATCCACGAATAATATTGGTGCCATGTCCAGTTGCACCGGCGTTGGCAATTGATCTTACAGGATTAAATTTTTTAGAAGTGTAATATTCGGTAATAACAAACATTCCTGTTGCAATTACAAGACCAATTAAAGTTGATAAATATAAATTTATAACGGAAATAGCTTGTCCGCTCATCATTCTTGAAATCAGAGGATAAAAAGCAATAGCTGATAAAACCACTGAAACTGCTAAACCTTTATACATCGCACCCATAATTGATCTTGAGTTGTCTATTTTTACAAAAAAACTTCCAATAATGCTGGTAAGCACAGAAATGCTGGCCAACATTAAAGGTAATAAAACAAATTGTGGTGAACGCGGGAATAAAAGTGCTCCCAAAATCATCGTGGCAACCATAGCCACAGAATAAGTTTCAAAAATATCGGCAGCCATACCTGCGCAATCACCAACAGTATCTCCCACTAAATCCGCCACTACGCCTGGGTTTCGCGGATCGTCTTCGGGAATATTTTTTTCGATTTTTCCAACCATATCGGTTCCAACATCAGCCGCTTTAGTATAAATTCCACCCCCAACTCTGGCAAACACTGAAATTAGGCTGGCGCCAAATCCCAAGCCAATTAAACCGGAAATTCCAGTGGCAAAATAATATCCCGCTACCGCTAAAAGTCCAAGACTAACTACCATAAGACCAGTAATTAACCCACCTTTAAAAGAAATATCTAAGGCAGAATCCATACCTTTTTCAGCTGCTCTGGCAACTCGGGTATTAGTTTGAGTGCTAACTACCATGCCAATAAATCCTGAAAAAGCTGATAAGATTGCTCCAATTAAAAATCCAATCGCAATGCGCCAACCTAGAAAAATAAGTAGCAATACAAATAAAATCGTTGCCACCATACCCACGGTTTTGTACTCTCTTTTTAAAAACGCCATTGCGCCTTCTTGGATGGCAGAGGTAATAGCTACAGCTTTATCTTTAGCTACGGGCGATTTTTGGATTTGCATAACCAAAAAAATCACAAATGCGATAGCAAAAATTGAAACAAAAATAGGAAAATAGACTATTAGCATGAATTTCTAATTTCTAATTTCTAATTTCTAATCAATTTAAAATGATTAAAAACTAGAAATTCGAAACTTTTAATTTAAATTATTTACTTTGCTCTATGTTGCTTATTGATCTAGATCTTCTTTTTTAGCCTTTTTAACCTTCTTTTTTGGCTTTTCCTCTTCTGCGTTAGATTTTTCTTGACTCTCAACTTTTTCTGATTCTTCTTTTTTATCCTCGGTTTTTTGATCTTCTTTGGTAGATGGTTTAATATCTATTTTCCAACCAGTTAAATTGGCGGCCAAGCGTACATTTCGGCCATCTTTACCAATCGCTAAAGATAGCTGGTCTTCGTTAACAAAGACAGTGGCAGTATTTTTGTCTTGAATTTTAATGCCAGCAATTTTAGCGGGAGATAGCGCATTGGCAATAAATTTAGCTGGATCTTCTTGCCATCCAATTACATCAATTTTTTCACCGCCCAGCTCATTAATCACAGCCATAATTCTGGTTCCGCGTTGACCAACGCAACTGCCAATTGGGTCAATACCAGATTCAGTAGATTCCACTGCCATTTTTGTCCTATAACCCGGTTCGCGGGCAATAGATTTTATCACCACAACACCAGAAGAAATTTCTGGCACTTCTAATTCAAAAAGTCGTGATACTAATTTTGGGTAGGCGCGAGAAAGTAAAACCACCGACCCTTTTGGTCCATCTTCAACTTTTAAAATGTATAATTTTAATCTTTGGTTTTGACGATAAAACTCACCCGGAATTTGCTCTTCGCGATTTAAAATACCTAGGGTTTTGCCAATATCAATTAAAATTGTACCACCTTCAATTCTTTGCACTACACCAGAAATTATTTCTCCTTCTTTTGAGCGGTATTCAGAAGCAATAACATCTTTTTCGGCTTCTCGAATTTTTTGTAAAATAACTTGTTTGGCGGTTTGAGCGGCAATGCGTCCGTAATCTTGCTTGGCAATTAAGGGAATTTCTAGCTCTTCACCCAATTTAATTTTTGGATTTTTTTCTTGCGCTTCATTTAGCATTATGTGTTTTTCAGGGTTAAATACCACCTTTTTGGGTGCTTCTTGACCTTCTATGATACGGTCAAAGTCTTCCTGAGGTGTGATTTTTTGTGCCTTTAAATCATCTATTTCTTCGGGAGTGTATAGCATTGATTCGTCCACAACTAATTTTAACTGCCAAAACTGAGCATCTCCCGATACCGGATTAAATTTTGACTTGATTTTTTGTCCTTTTTGACCATAGTCTTTCTTGTAGGCCGTGGCTAGGGCGGCTTCTATGGTGCTCATAATTACCTCAGGCGAAATGCCTCGGGTTTCTGAAATTTGCGATAACGCACGCTGAAAAGATTTGATATCCACAATACTTAAAATTCGAATATCGAATATCGAAATTCGAAACAGGTTTTGAATTTTCAGATTTTGGAAATTCTGATTTGTTTCGGATTTCGTATTTCGTGCTTCGGATTTATTTAAAAAGAAATGCCCGTTTTCAGACGGACACAGTATTCATTAAGTTAATTTTAGTCTAGCAAAATAAAAAACTGATGTCAATTGTTTGGCGAATTAATCTGTTAATAGTTGAGGTTTTTTGTTTGGAGATTTTTAGTATAATTTTAGGGAAAATATCGGCGATTTAAGATTATTTTATACTTAAATTGATAATTTTAGTCAATAATTGACGTCTGTGGATAACTATGGTCTGACTATTGACAAGCCTGACTGAATATGATAGCATTATGATATGCTCCAGAAATGGAGTTTTTCATTAGAGAAAGGCAAAGATGGCTTATATTATTAATGTCAATATTATATGAATAAATCATTGCTAATTCAATTAACTGTGATAGGTATTGCCTTAGGTGTGATGGTAATACCTCAAGCAACTCACGCCGACTTAGAAAGTCAGCATGCCAAAGTTGTGCCATCCACATTGGTTTATAATGGACATTTAACTATTTGTAAGATTGATAAGTCATCTTACGAAGTGGTTAAAAAAATCAAAATGGTTGTTACTGCTTATTCTAGTAGTGAAAATCAGACTGATGATACCCCATTTATTACCGCTTCAAATAAACATGTTAGAGATGGTATAATTGCCAATAATTTATTAGCGTTTGGAACTAAGGTTCGGTTTCCAGAATTGTACGGCGATAAGGTTTTTACTGTTGAGGATAGAATGCATCCAAGAAAAGGAAATAATCACGCTGATATTTGGTTTTCAGAATATGAGCAAGCGAAAAATTTCGGTTCCAAAGTCACAAACATTGAAGTCTTAGAGAACTAAATATTAAAAAATCCACCACTTTTAAAGTGGTGGATTTTTTTGTATAAATCATTTTGAATTAAGCTTCCTCGCTTTTTCTAATAACTATTAAAGATATTAGAGCAGAAAAAATGGCCAGCAATAATGATACACAGTACATTGCTATATCGCCAATTGAAGCAGATTTTTCTTGATTTTTCTGAGATTTTTCTTGTTTGGCTAAGTCTTCTCTGCAAGCCGTAGCTACGTCATTGTTGTATTTTTCTAAATCTTTGGCGTATTTGTCGTTTAACAATTTGTCTTCTGGGCTTAAAGGCGACATGCCATTTGAAAGGGCTGGGTAGGCGACTTGTGTTATGCAGTAAGTATTGTATCCGGCGCCAGTAAAGGTGTAATTTTGGTAACCGCCAAAATTATTTTTAACTACCGACAATGCCAAATTTTGAACTGACCAAATAAGCAAGGCTAAGCTGGCTAAAATAATAATCCATAGCGAAACTAAACGAATAATAAGGCGAATTTCTTTTGTCATAAATATTAAGTTTAAAGGGTTAATTTGGATGCGATTTAATTATACTATTTATTTTCCCATTTTAAAAATTGGTGGCGGAGGAGGTGGGAGTCGAACCCACATAGCAACTTGCGTCGCTAAAGTTTAGCAAACTTTTGCACCAGCCATTATGCGCCTCCTCCAATTTCTACTAATTCTATCGTTAAAAACCAATTAAGTCAATTTGCAAAATAGTAAAATATATGATAAAAATTATGCGGAGGAGTCGCATAGTGGCTATTGCAACAGTCTTGAAAACTGTAATCCCGCAAGGGATTCGTGGGTTCGAGTCCCACCTCCTCCGCCAACACACTTTTTTATCGGTGTCAACCCACTTGCTTGGGCAAGAGTGGCGACCCGAGTGGTTCGAGTCCCAAAAGGGCCGCCAACACACTTTTTTATCGGTGTCAACCCACTTGCGTAGGCAAGAGTGGCGACCCGAGTGGTTCGAGTCCCAAAAGGGCCGCCAAGACAATTTAGTATCGGAGCGACCCGAGTGCTTTGAATTATCCACTTGGGTCACTCCCTTGAAGGAGTACACTCTCATATGACAATTCTATGATTGAAGTAGAAAAGAAGCTTATTCTAACCCCAGAACAGGAAAAAGCCCTCGTTGAAGGAGCTGAATTTATAGGCGAAAAGAAGTTTACTGATACTTACTTTGACGATAAAGATTTTTCTTTAACCATCAAGGATATTTGGTTGAGAGAGCGGGACGGTAAGTATGAATTAAAATTACCAATGAATAAACTTTCGGAAAGCAGAGTTTCAGACCAATATCGGGAATTAGATGTTGAGGATGATATTCTTGCTCACTTTGGAGCACGGGGTATCAATATCAAAGATTTTTTAACTAAAAAAGGCTATTTACCTTTTTGCACCATCACTACAACCAGGAGAAAGTACAAAAAGGATGGTTTTGTTATTGATTTGGACGTGATGGATTTTGGTTATACCTTGGCCGAAATAGAATTGATGGTTGATGACGAGTCAAAAATCAAAGAAGCGACCCAGGCCATCATTAATTTTGCTACAAAGTATGGAATTGGCAAAGAAATTTTGGTGCGTGGTAAAGTGTTAGAGTATTTGAGGAGAAAAAATCCAGCTCACTTCCAAGCATTAATGGATGCCTGGAAGTTATAAGGTAACTAGAATATTAGAGAGGTTTTTTGTTATTATTGATACAATATGAATACCAAAATCAGATTACAAACTAGTTTTCTATTGAACAGCCGTTTTAAGTTAAATGATGATAATTTGGAAGAAAAAGCCAAGGCTGTCCGTGAGAAATGGCAACCGCAAGCCGAATTAATACTGAATGGATTTGAAAAGGTTACTGGGCTTACCTTTTTAAAAAGCCATATTGATGTGTTTTTAATTAATCCCGATGGGTCACCATCTATTTCCTTCCCGGCAATTGTTAAAATATTTGATGATACTGACAAAACAATTTGTGTCATCGTCCACGAATTGATCCATAACTTAATGTGGGACAATGAACAAAAGGCTAATTGGTCATTAAAAATAAGGGAGTTATATCCTCAGGAAAATAAAAAGGCTGCTATTCACATAGCCGTCCACGCTATTTTGGAAGCGGTTTACGTTGATATTCTGAATAAACCGGAAGATATTGTAAAAGATATTGAAGATTCTCAAACAAAACCCGACTATAAACGGGCATGGGAAGTCGTAAAAGAAGAGGGTTACAAAAGTATTATCGAGAAGCTTAAGAAATAGATTCAGAAACAAACAAAAACACTTTTATGGAGTGTTTTTGTTTTGCTATTCGGCCAGCGTCAAGATTTTGTCCTTGTATAAGATTCTCGACCTCAGATTACCAAGAAGCTCCCTCTTTTCCGTCAGCGAACCCTCTTTGAGTAGATATTTAGCATAATTTCTGATATCAGCATCCAAATCAGTTTTTACCTTTTCTTTGTCTTTTGACCCCAACACCGATCTTTGGAAAATATTGAATCTTTTTATTTCATCCTCTAGCTTATTTCTCATACCCAGCTCATTGATATTGAGCTGATCCAGTATTTTAATCAGCTCGCCAATCAATTCTTCTTCCCTGATATATTTATTCTTGCAGTTCCGATCTTTGGATCGGTTGCACCCATAGTAAATATAGTGAGCTGAAGTGCCATCTTTCAGGGCTTTCCATTTTTCTTCGGCACATACTCCCGATTCGCAGTATCCGCAGGTAAATAATCTAGTGAATGCGAATTCCTTGTTTTGCTTTACAATCTGATCCCGTTTCAGAAATGCCTTGGCTTTTTCAAATAATTCCTGACTGATCAGGGCTTTATGCTTAACCTGATACCAGTTTCCGCTATTCTTTGGATATTCGAACATCCCATAATAGAAGGGGTTGTCCAATATTCTATAAATTCCCGATAATGTTAATGGTTTATTGCCCCTAGTATAGAAATTTAGTTCAAATTTCAGCCAATTGAATAATTTTCTGCCCGAATAGTTTTCATGAGCCACTCTTTCAAACATCCTCTTGATAACAGGCCCACGCACTGGATCTATTATCATCTGACATTTCTTATCCATAATCCTTTGATTCAGATATCCTAGGGGAGCCAGCATCGGCCATAATCCCATTTCTACTCTTGCTCGAAGCCCTCGTTTTACATTTACACCCCTATTATCATTTTCCAGCTTTGCTTGGCTTCCTAAAATCATGAGCAGGAACTTTTCGCTGGGCGAGTTTGTAAACCGTTGTCCGTAGGTTCTGATTTCAGCAAGAAGACCTGCATCCATAAGGTCTACGATTTTCCCTAAGTCGCCTGCATTTCTTGAAATTCTATCCGGTGCCCAAGTCAGAATACCATTAAATTTACCCAGTTTTATTTCTTCAATAATCTCATTGAAGACTGGTCTTTGCCCGGTTTCCTTTGCAGAGTGTGACTCACGCTTCATGGTCACAATTTCCAGATTCTCTTTTTCAGCCATCTGAAGCATCTCCTTGATTTGGCTATCTATTGAGAGTACCTGCCTTTCTTCGGACTCCGTGCTTTTTCTTGCATAGAGGCAGTATTTTACCCTCAAGGGCACTGCGGGGACGCCGCTTTTCACTTGTTGCGTTAATCCTTGTTGCATAGGTTTTGTTCTTAATTTTATGCTCTTGGTGCGACCTTTCTACATCAAGGAATGACGCAATCATGTCCGTTAGTCCAGACCCATAGACTTAAATGACGCAGTTTACGGAAACCTTTACTAACACGCTTTAAACTTATATGATGGATGTGCTTATCAATAGAAAAATATGACCAATTTTCCTTATCCAAAAGGTTCAATATGGCGGAAATGGGATTTACAAATTCAGACTATTCTGGATGATGGTTATATTTCCCTAGATCAATATGCAGAAGAAATAAAAAGTAGTAACCCTACAGCTTGGCAGGAATATATCACAAAAGTAGGAGGTGAGACGAATGCCTTGCTATATGACTCAAAACCCTATTTTAGTGACACGAACGTTCCAAAGAACGAGAGATGCATGAATTATGTTCGCAACTTCTTTGCTTTTATGGAAGTTTTTTGTCCTCAATTAGAATGCATCGGAATCACAGACCATAATTATTTCGATGACTGTCTCATTGATACTTTTATTGAATATTCTAAAAAATCTCGTCTTAAGATTATCCCTGGAGTTGAAATTAACTGCACCGGGATTCATATGCTCTTGTTTTTTCCAGAAACGTTATATCAGCAAGCAACTTTTTCGGCTGGCATACATACGTTTCTAAAGAAATTCAATATAAATACACGTAAAAATGCTGATGGCACTCTTACAACAACTTCGAATGACATTAAGGGGATTATTGATGAAGTAAAGAAGAATGCAGGGATTATTATATACCCTCACTGCAATAGTAGTAATGGATTATTTCAGGAAAGGACAAGCACAGACCGAACTCATCTTGCAGATATATTTAATTATCAGAAAGTAAATCTTCTTCAGTCTAAGCATCACAAATCCTCTGTATCAGTGTCTGATTATATTAAAACTAATTCTGCCCTAGTTTCTAAGTTCTGTTGTCATATCAGCTCTGACGCACGCTCTTTAAGAGATTATGGAAAATGCGATGAGGATGGAAACTTTCTTTGGGTAAAAGCAGATCCTAACTTTGAAGGCTTAAGGCAAATTATTTTTGAGCCTGAACAGAGGTTATATGTAGGTCCCCAAGAGCCTGAAGGTAAAAAATCTTACTTCGTTATCGATAAGGTACGTTTTTTGGATAATACAAAAGATGTAAAGTTTTCTAGTGATTCGATTGAGATAAATCAAAATCTTACAACAATTGTCGGCGGTAAGTCGACTGGAAAGTCATTGCTCCTGTATTACATGGCGAAGACGATTGATGGTCAGGAGGTTGAAAACCGAACGGCTACCAGTGGGGTTCCCGTTAAGTATGATTTAGATGCATCTCCAGACTTTAACTTTGAGGTTACATGGAAAGATGGGCAGCGTACGCTCTTGCGGACACCAGAAGGAGCAACTCAGGATGAATCAAAAGAAAGAAAAATACTTTATATTCCTCAGAAATATCTTAACACCCTTTCGGAGGCGAACATTAAGAGTCGTGAAGCCTTAAACGAATTTGTGTTGAATGTTATCCTGCAGGATGTATCAGTAAATGAAAAATATCAAGAAACAGTTCAAGATATTAGAAAATTAGAAAAATCTATTCCCGCAGCTATTGGTGAGTTATTCTCTGATCAGAGTGATATTAGAAAGACTGAAGAAGAATTAAAGCAGGCCGGTGACGAAAAAGGTATAGAGACTTATATTAAAACCCTCGAAAAGCAGGCTGATGAGATAAAAGCTAAATCTGGTTTGAAGGAAGAAGAAATCAAACAGTATGAGGGTCTCATTGCAAAAGAAAAGGATATCACGACGCAGATTTCTAACCTAGAGGAAGATAAAAAGACTCTTAAGAATTTAGATTCTGCACTTATTAGTCATATTGGTAATATTCGTGCTTCAGTAGATGAGTATGGAGCATATTTGAATGATTCTGAAATAAAAGGGCAGCTTGGTTCTGAATTAAAAGTAACAGAGACTTTTGCTCCATCAGTGAAATCTGCGATTACAAATCTTACTAACTCTGTTGATGCCAAGATCAAAAGCCATAATACGGAACTTATAAAGATAAAATCTGAACTAGCACCCCTACTTGCAAGGGTCCAACTTCAATCAGAATTACAGGGCAAGACTGATGCTATTAAAAAGGAACAACAGAAACTTAATGACATTGCAATTAAGAAGAATAATCTTAAAACAAAAAATGTTTCCTACCAAAAGAAGGCTGAAACCGTTGTTGATTTCTATAAACAAATTATTGCAAAATACGAGATTTTAAGAGTGGAGTTTAAAAAGTTTGAGAGCAGATTCGGAGAGATAACGCTCGGCGTGCATGTCGGATTTAATGATGATGTTTTCAATTCAGACGTCGTCAGAGAATATATAAACAAAAATGATCTTAAGCGTACCATTATAGAAGCAGAATGGGGGCAAGAGTTTATTTATCAGTATGATCCTGCAAAGCACGTAACTAATATGACAACTGTATTTGGTGGTCTTATTAATGGAACAATCAGTACCATAAAAAACCGTCACGCTAAAGATGCGGCAATAAAGTTGTTGGAAAACTATTTTTATCTTGATTTTAGAATTTTCTACAAAAATGATTCGCTGGATAAAATGTCACCAGGTAAAAAAGGACTAGTACTACTTCAGCTACTGATTAACTTGAGCAATGACGACTGGACAATTTTGTTGGATCAACCAGAAGACGATTTAGATAATCGTTCCGTATATGACGATCTCGTATATTTCTTAAAAGCCAAAAAATTAGATAGACAAATTATTATCGTTACACATAATCCAAACTTAGTCGTAGCGGCAGATTCGGAAGAAGTAATCGTTGCAAATCAATCTGGCCAAGAAGTAGGAAGAGAAAATAGAAAGTTTAGATTTGAATATGTATCGGGTGCCCTAGAAAATGCTTTTGTCATTGATGCTACTCGGGAGCCATCTATCCTCCATCAAAAAGGAATCCGACAGCATGTGTGTGAGATACTTGAAGGTGGAAAGGAGGCTTTCCAGAAGAGAGAGCAAAAATATAGCTTTCCTCATGAATAGTTAAGCATATCTTTGGTCTAAAAATAAAAGTTGGTAGAAAGACTACCAAGTTTTTTGTTTCTAAGCTATCATAGAGATACAATTTAATAGTGAGCCTAACCCCATAGAATCCCTGTGGGTATGGCACAAAAGACGATCGAACATAGAGAACCCATCATGGGGTTGTTTGATCGCCGTATAGGGAAACTTATACGTCCTACGCAAGTGGGAGACCCGTGGTGGGCTTTTTGTTACAGAAGGCTCACTACAAAAGACGATCAAACATGTTTCCCAAACTTCTCCAGCCAAATGGTACGGAAGATTTTATTATCTCCGATAAAATAGTCCAAATTCCCAAATGCACAACCCGATTTAAAAAATGGGAAGGGGTTGAGCTGAAAGAAACCTTTGGCAATAAACCTGTTATAGATATGGATGGCAATCCGATGTTCGCAGAGCTGGCGATCATGAATCGCTTCATCCAATCAGGTTGGAATGCAATATGGGTTGAGGTATACGCAAAAGCTCGCAATCCCATATACCTTTCCACTTGGGATTTTGAGAAGAGGTATAAAGATCAAGCTCCTTCGGCTTTTCAAGAAAAAATACTATTGGAGATGTTGTCCGAAATAGCAAAGTTAAATAATAATTCTTATGGTGGATGTTGGGATGTGCTGGGGTGGATTGGTAACCAGGTTCTTATTGTCGAATCCAAAAGATTGAAGAAAGACAGGGTTCAGAAGACACAAAATCGGTGGCTTGAGGCAGGATTGAAGTACGGATTGAAACCGGAAAACTTCATGGTGGTTCACTGGGATTTTCAATAGGTAGTCCTTTATGTTTTTAGTAAACTAGGTTAACATTAATAATGGATATAGCCAACGTTTTTCAACTCCCAACAGTAAGCATAATCACGCCAATTTTAATAGTTTTATTTGGAGTGATTGTTTTTATTGGTTTGTTTTTCCTATACTTACGAAAAATAAGGTCTTTACATATTATTCCCAAAAAAGACACCCCACCTCAAGCTCTTTTTGTTGATTTGTCTCCAAAGTCAGCAGACGTAGTTGATTTAGCGATAGAAGTTTGGAGGATAAATAGCCGTATTGCAAAAGTAGGCAATAGTCTTACGGATATGCAAAAGCGAGGAATTGAATCTTCGCTGCAAAAATTCTCAAAGTTTTTAGGTCGTTATTCGATAGAAATTATCGACCATACCGGCGAAAAATATAATGAAGGCATGAGTGTTGATGTTCTTTCTTTCGAAAAGGATGAGAGCATGAAAACTCCTATTATAAGAGAAACTATTGAGCCTTCAATTATTTGTAAAGGTCATGTTGTAAAAAGAGGAAAGGTTATTGTTGTTAATAGTTAATTTATGGCTAATCAAAATATAGAAATTGGAATTGACTTAGGAACAACAAACTCAGAAGTTGCTGTGAACAACAAAGGCAATATTGAGATTGTTAAGAATAACTTCAATGATGAATATACGCCATCCGTATTTGGAATTGGGAAATCAAAAAACAAAATTATTGGAAAGGTTGCTTATGAAAAGCTTTATAAAGACCCTTCTCCTGAAGAATTTTTGAATAATAAGGGTGAAATCAAGCGTTTAATGGGGACGGCGGATAAGGTGCATTTTTCGCGAATCGATAAAGATCTTAGCCCTGAAGAAATCTCAGCAGAAATCCTTATAAGTCTTAAAGAGGACGTAATTAGAAAATATAAGGATATTTCTACTATTGGTGTCGTAATAACTGTTCCGGCCTATTTTTCTACCCTCCAAAAAGAAGCAACCAAGCGATCCGGTAACTTAGCGGGATTTGAGCATGTAGTTTTAATTCAGGAGCCTATTGCCGCTGCTATTTCATATGGGTTTATGAATTCTCAGAATGAGAACTGGTTAGTTTACGATCTAGGAGGGGGCACATTTGATGTAGCTCTTATTTCTTCTAAGGAAGGATCAT
>CALRFZ010000008.1:20647-26841 GCA_943357015.1 Candidatus Staskawiczbacteria bacterium | reverse complement strand
GCGTGGTATGACAACGAGTGGGGGTATAGTTGCCGATTAGCAGAATTTACGGATTTTGTTGGAAAAAAAATGTAACAACAAAAACAAAAAACAGGTTTATCCTGTTTTTTGTTTTTACAAATAAATAAAAAAATAGCACAAATTCACAACGTTGTGAATTTGTGCTATTTTTTTATTGTGCGGGAAAATAATAAAAATAGTCCAGAAAGTTTTTAGGCTTTCTGGACATAAGATAGCAATAATCCAAACAAAAGAAATTTACTCATTATGGTAGGCAATGAATTACTCACGTCCTTGTCATAATTTAGATGCCCAGTCCAAACATCTCTAAAGTAAATCTCTTACCACGGACAAATGTCGGCAGTATTTTATCGCGAGGAAACACTTAAGCGAGGACTGCATGCCATTTGACATTTGTTTTTGTTTGGGGTTGCGGAAGGCATATTCCAATACCGCGCAAACTCTCTATTGCTAAATTAATCTATATATACACTATAAGTAAACATATTTCAATATTTATTAATTAATTTGTTATTGTGTTGGCATAAAAAAACCGCATTTTACTGCGGATTTTTTTGGGCTTGTTCTTCGTTATATTTTTTAAAAGCTTTGAAAATTGGCTCCATTTTTCCCTCAACAATACTTTCTAAATCGTGCCAGGATTTATCAATGCGATGGTCTGTAATGCGATTTTGTGGATAATTATAAGTCCGGGTTTTTTCGCTACGCTTGGCCCAACCAATTTGATCGCGACGCGCTTGGGTTAATTTGGATGAATCAGCTTCTTGTTGAGCCTTTAAGAGTCTGGCCGCTAAAAGCCCCATAGCACTTTCTTTATTTTGCCCCTGACTGCGTTCGGTTTGACAGGTCACAACAATACCTGATGGCTTATGGGTAATTCTAATCGCTGATTCGGTTTTATTAACGTGCTGACCACCAGCACCAGAAGATCTATATGTATCAATGCGTAAATCACTTGGGTTAATTGTAATATCCATTTTAGTAGGCTTTTCTAATACGGCAATAGTAACAGTTGAAGTGTGCACTCGGCCCTGTTTTTCGGTTTTTGGAATACGCTGGACTCTGTGCACGCCACTTTCATATTGCATTAAATCAAAAACTTCGGGCCCGGTAAATTCAAAAACAATTTGCTTGTATCCGCCAATATCCGATTGATCTGAATCCAAAATCCTCTGCCCCCAACCTTGCGATTGCGCGTACTTTGAATACATTCTATATAAATCCCGCACAAAAAGCCCGGCTTCGTCCCCACCAGTACCAGCCCGAATTTCAATAATGACCGATTGTTTTGCCACGCCAGAGCCTTGGGAGAAGGTGGACTGACCTTCTTCTGGCGCCCTATAATTTTTCCAATCCTCGGCAGTAAATTTTGAAAAGTCAATATTTTCCATAAAAATCCTTTACCCATCCTAAGCGTTAAGCGAAGAAGGGTTGATTATCCATTAAAATAGTGTACCATAAAAACTGAGTTTTGAACATGATTTGCAAAATAAGAGGGTGGTTTATGCTGTATATGCTTTATGTGATTACCTGCTTTGATTTTCAAGGAAGAAAATGCATAAAAGGATTTTTTGCCGACGACTATGACGATGCCATCAGATATTATAGTCAGTTTTGTTTGCAAAACCAAGACTGTCACGATTTGCGACTCTGGAAAAATGATGGCGCCCAAAAAAGCGAACTCGTTGCCGAGTAGACAATTATTAAAGCGATTGCCAAAGCAGTCGCTATTTTTTTACTTCCTATAATTGACACTCTGGGTAGTTTAAATTAAACTAAATTTAGGGAAAAGTATGTTACTTTTCTTTTGCTCATTCTATAGTATAGGGGATATTTTATGGTTAAGTTGCTCAAACGCCAATCTGCTATGACTCCGGCTATGCCCGATGAGATCTACAGCTTTGACCTCCTTATGGACGAAGCAAAAACCCATCTGGGTTACAGCGTCTCATTGTTCGATCTGGCGCCAAAAAAAGTTTGGCCCCGCGAAAAATCGTCAAAACCGCTAACGCTTTACGAAGCGTTGGCAAATCTTGGCATCAGCCCATTTACCATGGAAACCGTGGAAAAATACAAATGCAAGAAAGTGCAGAATCTGCGGGTCCGCGCTTTCTTGCGAATTTTCGGTCGGCATTTTGTCTGGGTCTTTTTGGCAATCTTTTTGGGCTTTCTGGTGCCAGCCGTTTTGGAAATCCTGTTTAACGGTCAACAAATTCAGGCGCCATTTAACTGGCTTTTGGGCTTGTCTGTGATCCCGCTCTGCGCTTGCCTGATGGCTAGGTGGCTTTGTCGTGAAATGCCAAATGGCTTTTTGTGGATTGGTTGGAACATTATTCCAATTGAATACTACAAAAAGCCAATTCCGGAATTTGCCCTGTATTCAGCCGTGGAGTTAAAAAAACTCTGCCCTAAGGCGCAATTTTTCGTTGAAGAACTGTATGTTGATGACCCGTTCCTGGTTGTCAATTACGGTGGCAATCTTTATTGGATTGAAGTTTGGAACGAGCCAGACTTTAATCAAAAAAGAAAAATATAGATCGCCAATAATTTATTTTGACATTTGCCACTCTATGCTCAATGAGTGGCTTTTTTATTTTAATTTTATCGTTTTTATTATATGCAGGGCTTGCATTTACAATAAACTCTTGCTATTATTTTAAATACATATTAAGATAATATTTATGAAGAAAGACATTCATCCAATTTACTTTTCAAAAGCTGGCGTTAAGTGCGCCTGCGGTAATTCGTTTACTGTCGGATCCACTAAAGAATTCATTGAAACTGAAATTTGTTCTTTGTGTCATCCTTTTTATACAAAGAAAGAAAAAGTTTTAGACACACTAGGTAGAGTGCAGAAATTCAAAGACAGAATTGCAAAAAAAACTGCCCCAAAAATTAAAAAAACTAAAGCTAAGAAAGAAATTAAAACTATCTAATTTGAATTCTGTATTCTGTATCTTGTAGCTTGAATATGAATGAAGAATTTTGAATGTAATATTCAAATTTCATTCTAGCTCCAGAATACAGTATGCAGAATACCAAATAATGTCAGACATTAAACAATCAATTTTAAATCAAGAAGAAATGCAGACCGCTGGTTTGCATTTTGGACATAGAGTTTCCAGACTTCATCCAAAAATGAAGCCTTATATTTCTGGCGTTAAAAATAACGTACATATTATTGATTTGGAAAAAACTGGCAAAGAATTTGAAAAAGCCCTAGCCTTTATTACCAAATTAGCATTAGAAGGTAAAACCATATTGTTTGTTGGAACTAAAATTCAAATGAAGCAGTGGGTAAAAAGCAATGCCGAATTATCATTGATGCCTTATGTTATTGAACGATGGTTAGGGGGAACTTTTACGAACTTTGAAACTATTTTAAAGCGCGTGCAATACTATAAAGAATTAGAAAACAAAAAAGCAACAGGTGAATTAGAAAAATACACCAAAAAGGAACGAAGTTTATTTGATAAAGAATTAGAAATTTTACGAAAAAAGTTTGAGGGTATTAAATATATGACAAAATTGCCTGACGCCGTATTGATTTTAGATGTTAAAAAAGATTTAACTTGCGCCCATGAAGCCAAAAGAAAAGGAATTAAAATGGTGGGAGTTGTAGATACTAATGTTGACCCAAGCTTGGTTGATTACCCAATCCCAGCCAATGACGACGCAATTTCTTCAGTAAAATATATACTTGAAAAAGTTTCAGAAACAATACAGAACTCAAAATCTTAATTTCTAAATTCTAATTTCGAATAAAATTAGAATTTTATAATTTCAAAACATCTTTGAATTTTAGCTATTTTACGATTAATCAAAATTCAGAATTAAAAATTCAAAATTAGTTATGATTACTATTGATCAAATTAAAGAATTGCGCGATGCCACTGGCGTCTCGCCAGTAGAAATAAAAAAGGCTTTGGAGCAATCCGGTGGGGATATCCAAAAAGCTAAGGACTTGTTAAGAATTTGGGGTAAAAAAATTGCGGATAAAAAAATTTCAAAAGAAACTTCTCAAGGAATTATTGATTTTTACTTGCACCCAAATTTAAAAACTGGAGTATTGATAGATATTCGTTGCGAAACTGATTTTGTCGCCAATTCGCCAGAATTTAAAAATTTGGCCCATGAAATTTGCCTGCAAATTGCCGCTTTAAAACCATTATTTGTTTCAGGAGACCAAATTCCAGAAGAATTTTTAGATGGCGAGATTAAAATTTATAAAGCAGAAATTGCTAATTCTGGCAAACCAGAAAATTTAGTGGCGCAAATTTTAAAAGGTAAAATAAATAAGTACAAAGAATCAATCTCTTTGTTGGCACAGTTATGGATAAAAGATGATTCAAAAACCATTAAAAGCTTGATTGAAAATACTGTTGCAAAAGTGGGAGAAAATATAGAAGTAAAAAGGTTTGCAAGATACGAGATTTAGTTAGTAGTAAGTGTTTAGTAGTGAGTAGAAAGTCTACTAACTACAAACTAAAAACTACAAACTCGCTAAATGTTACAACTTATAGCCTTCATTATTTTCATTTTTTCTGTGTTGGCGATAATTTTTGTGTTACTTAAAAAAACTCCAGCACTAACGTCCCTACCTAAAAATGGTCACCACGGAATTAAAAAGCATAAAATTATTCTAAATATAGAAAAAAAAATCAAGGATACGCACTTTAATTTATTTGAGAAACAATTATGGTTGCATAAATTTCTGTCGTGGGCTAAGGTTTGGATTTTAAAAATTGAAACAGAAATTGACCACCTTTTAAGTGGATTAAGAAAAAAAGCTCAGCAATTAGATAAGGAAGGCAAGAAAAAAAATAAAGAACATTAAAATTTTATCACCCAAATTTAGCAGTGCGATATTTATAGCAATTAGATTTGCCGCGGTAGCTCAGTGGTAGAGCAACGCTTTTGTAAAGCGTGGGTCGGGGGTTCGAATCCCTTCCGCGGCTCCATTCTTCGCCATAGTGAAGAATGGCCCTTCGTAGCTCGGAAGCGAAGAAGGGCTTTATATTATTTATAGTAATACAAGGTAGGCCTCGAATGGCAAGTCATTTAGTTATGTTTTATTCTTACATTTTGCAAAGTGTTGGAAATTCAAAACAAACCTATATTGGATCAGCATCAGATTTGAAAAAGAGATTGGTGTCACATAATTCGGGCGCCAATAAGCACACGAGCAAATTCAAACCTTAAAAAGTAGTTTGGTATTACTTGCTTGTATCTGAAAAGAAAGTAATAGAATTTGAAAAATATCTTAAATCAGCATCAGAAATTGCATTTAGAAGAAAGTGGTTATTATAAAAGTATTAAATTCTAAATGCTATATATAGAATCAGAGCCAGTAGAACCAAAATCAGAAGAACCAAAAAAAAAGGGGGGGGTCGGGGAAAATTATTTTTTGGCAATTTTTAACACTAAAAAGTTTATTGTGCGACAAAATTAGACCTAACATTAATAATTTTAAACACAAGGCTTGACATTGGTTTTATTTTGATTAGAATGTATGTACATAATCTTAATTGCAAAATAATAAAAAATATTTTTAAAAACTAATTAAGTTTTCTAAAATATCCGCGTAAGTATTTATCCTAAATAAATATTTACGCGGGTGTTTTTTTCAACGCCACACAGGCGTTGCCCTTCGAAGCTTGTATTCTGAATAGCCTTGGCTAGGCAGGATTAGCAAAGTAGGGCAGAGGCGATAAAGGAAAGTAATTTGAAAAATAACGATCTTGATAATGTAAGTTAGTGGGAAGCTATATTTATTTTTTCCTTAACTAGCAAGCCATTATATAAATGACTTTTGTCTTTTATTTATTCCTAACCGAATACATAGGATTTATATACTGCATCCCAATTTTGATAAACCATCTCAACTTTGGGGAGATAAGGTAAGAAGCTTCAAATTAAAAATTTGAAGTTATAATTAGTTTTTTAAAGTTGTTTCGAATAAGTTCGTCAGTACTTTAACTGACAATACTATATATGAATTTATTCGTATATTTTTTGAGAGTTTGATCCTAGCTCAGGGTGAACGCTGGAAATGTGGATACCGGCATGCAAGTCAAGGGGCCGCAAGGCACCGGCGAACGGCTTAGTAACACGTAGATACATACCGTAAAGTGGGGCATAGCTCGTTGAAAAACGGGGTAATTTCCCATAGT
>CALRFZ010000008.1:0-20547 GCA_943357015.1 Candidatus Staskawiczbacteria bacterium | reverse complement strand
TAAAGGCGCAAGCCGCTTTATGAATGGTCTGCGGTCTATCAGCTAGTTGGTGAGGTAATGGCTCACCAAGGCTATGACGGATAGGGGGCGTGAGAGCGCGACCCCCAAGAATGGCACTGCGACACGGGCCATACTCCTACGGGAGGCTGCAGTCGAGAATCTTCCGCAATGGGCGAAAGCCTGACGGAGCGACATTTCGTGATGGATGAAGCCCTTCGGGGTGTAAACATCTTTTATCTGGGAGCAAATTATTGAGAGTACCAGATGAATAAGGGGATCCTAATTCTGTGCCAGCAGGAGCGGTAATACAGAATCCCCGAGCGTTACCCGGATTTATTGGGCGTAAAGGGTTCGTAGGTGGTAGAGTAAGTTGCAAATTAAACTTCATCGGCTTAACCTTTGAACTGTTTGCAATACTGCTATACTAAGAGGGCGTTAGAGGCAAACGGAACCGACGGAGTAGGGGTGAAATCCGTTGATATCGTCGGGAACACCAAAAGCGAAGGCAGTTTGCTGGGACGACCCTGACACTGAGGAACGAAAGCGTGGGGAGCAAAAAGGATAGAACCATCGCCATTGCGATGGAAATCCGAAGTACGAAATCCGAAATCCGAAACAAATTCAAAAAGTTTCGAATTTCGATATTCGAATTTCGAGTTTCCAAAGCGATAGCTTTGGCCGACAGGGTATGTCGGGAAAGTCCCACTTCGGTGCGCGTTGCATCGAGTGAAAAACTTGGCTATATCGGGGAAAAACTCATATTGAGTCAATCCCGAGGGAAGTTTATAATTTTATAAACCCCGTAGAGACTACACGCCGAGGTCCCTTCCATTTTTCTACATTTCGTAATTCGAAAGAATTCGTAATTCGTAGGAGGAGCGAAGCGACATGATATAGTCCGAACTGCATGGCGACATGCAGAGTGCGATAGAAATATTAGCACCAGTAATGGTTTGGAATTTTCTAGTTTTGAAATTTAAACATTTAAAAATTGTTTAGAAATTAAAAATTAGAAATTAGAAATTCCAAATTTGTTACGCGTAACAAATTTGTAGATACCCTTGTAGTCCACGCTGTAAACGATGGATACTGGCTATTGGCAGTGTCGACCCTGCCAGTGGCGAAGCTAACGCGTTAAGTATCCCGCCTGGGAAGTACGGTGGCAACACTAAAACTCAAAGGAATAGACGGGGACTCACACAAGCGGTGGACCATGTGGCTTAATTCGACAACAAACGAAGAACCTTACCAGGACTAGAAACCCAACTGACCATTCTATGAAAGTAGAACTTCGCAAGACAGTTGGGCAGGTGCTGCATGGTTGTCGTCAGTTCGTGTCTTGAGACGTACCGTTAATTCGGGTAACGAACGCAACCCTTGCTCTGTGTTTTACATGTCACAGAGGACTGCCCGAGATAATTGGGAGGAAGGTGAGGATGACGCCAAATCAGCATGGCCCTTGATGTCCTGGGCCGCACACGTGGTACAATGGTAGGTACAATGGGAAGCAAAACCGTAAGGCGAAGCTAATCCCACCAAAGCCTATCTCAGTTCGGATTGAGGGCTGAAACTCGCCCTCATGAAGCTGGAATCGCTAGTAATCGCCAATCAGCTACGTGGCGATGAATACGTTCCTGAGTCTTGTACTCACCGCCCGTCAAGCCAAGCAAGCTGGGGATAGCCGAAGTTCCATGTAAATGGGCCTAAGCTAGATTCAGTAAGAAGGGCTAAGTCGTAACAAGGCACGGGTAGCGGAAGCTGTTCGTGGATCATTTTTTTAAAAGAGTTGACAGCGGTTGAAATTTAAAATTTGAATTTTAACCAAAGCGTTTAGTTAGGTTCGGCAAAAAACCAACTATTCGAAACAACTTTGAGTAACTAATTACCTTTGAGAATGGTTGTATAATAGAATTATAACTGCCCAGCCAATTGTGTATAAAAATTATATTCAATTGGCTGGGCAGTTGAAGGATTCTTTGCTGGGCTCCTTGGGTCTGTAAACTGCCCAGTATTTTTCAGTTCTTTTTTGTGGCTGTTGCTTAATGGATAAGCAAATTTTACCAATTAGGTAAAATTTTACAGGTTCAAATCCTGTCAGCCATCTTTGCCAGACAATCGGCAAGTTGATCAAGTTTAGTCTCATAAGAAGAGCTTCTCCTTGTTTTCTTATGTTTCTTTACACTTCGCTTCCATTGTCTGGTAATTTCTACTCCAAAAGTCCACAATCACAAGATTGTGGCTTTTTTTTGACTTAGTTATTTATTTAAGATAAAATATTAATTGACCAATCCGGTCGCATAGGTGTTTAGCGCTGTCACGCTAAATTCCGATAAGGGTAGTTAGTCTGCAACAAAAAGAGGTTATGTTAACCTTTTGGAATTTTTCAGGCATAAGGTAGAATTGCGAATGCTCGAAATTTTCCAGTTGATTCTAACTGCCATTATTTCTTTGTTCATTAAAATAAATTGCATATTTGATAAGAGCCGTCATCGCAAGATAATGGCTTTTTTCTTGATTTTTTACTAAAAAACAATATAATGATGATAGTTATCATAATTTGAAATTTACAATTTTAAATTTGAATTAAATTTGAATTAAATTTGAAATAATTAAATTAGTCAAAATTTTGACACCTTATTATTTCAAATTGCAAATTTCAAAATTCAAATTCAATTTTGTAACAACAAAATTGCCGTGGTCCAGTATTTTACCAAAAAAGCACTTAAAGAACTCCAAGATGAATTACACGAATTAAAAACCGTCAAAATACCGGAGAATATTAAGTTAATCAAATACGCTGCGTCAGAAGGAGATTTAAAAGAAAATGCCGGTTACCACGATGCCAGAGAAAGAAAAGTTTGGTTATTAAGAAGAATAAAGGAATTAGAAGACGCCATTAATGATTCGGTAATTTTAGAAAAAAGCAGTTCCGATAAAGTGCAAATTGGTTCACTGGTAACCATTAATATGGATGGCAATCAAGAAGCATACGAAATGACAGCGCCCGGATCATCGGATATTCTAAAAAATAAAATGTCCTATCAATCCCCATTAGGAAAATTATTAATGGATAAAAAAATAGGAGATGAATTTACCTACGAAGTAAAAGCCAAAAAAATGAAGGTTAAAATTTTAGAAATTAAATAACTAGGTAATTAAAAAATTGTTTAGAAATTAGTAATTTGAAATTGAAAAATTCCACTTTTGCCGTGCAAAATGTGGCCTGGGCCCTTGGTATATCGGTAACACACCTCATTTGCAATGAGGAGCGGCGGGTTCGACTCCCGCAGGGTCCACAATGAACACATTGTCAAATATTTTTTTGATTCTCTCGGCTCTCGCTGGGTTTTGGCTGTCAGCTTTTATTTGGCGTAAAAAACAAAACCGACAAAAAATTACGTGTCCGCTTAAATCCGATTGTAATGCGGTAATTTATAGCAAACACTCAAAATTCCTTGGCATTCCAATAGAAATTATTGGTTTGTGTTACTATGGCATTATTGCCGTAAGTTATTTATTTTTTCTGACAACAATATTTGACGACAACTCACTTATAGCTTTTTTTCTTTTAGCATCAAGCACAATCGCTTTTATTTTTTCTCTTTACCTAATCTTTATTCAAATCTTTAAACTCAAGCAATGGTGCGCTTGGTGTTTACTATCGGCGCTACTATCTATTATTATTTTTATCTGTACAATTTTAAGTTAAGATTTCAATCTTATAACTTTTAAAACACTATCATTTGTAATAAAAATGCCTACCGCAATGCAATAGGCTTTTTTGTTAACTACTTTCCAATTCCAATTCGCTTACCGCCAATTACGCGAATAATATTGGGATTTTTTTCTGGCGCGGGAGTTAAGCCGGGGTGCCAATCCAAGTGAAAAATGTTCCAATCGTCATCACTAACAATGGCACGCCCAACTTTATTGTGCATTGTGTAACCATAAACCACATAAGGCACATCTTTTTTGATGTCGCTAAAACCGCCTTTCTTACCAATCGCCGCTTTTTTGTAACGCACGGTTTGCGCCTCACCATCCTTTATTTCTAAAACCCCAAGACAATTTTCCAAAATCATTTTCATTTTTTCATTGGCGCGCTGGTTAGCTCGGCGGTCCACTTCCAAGTCCAGTTCAAAATTCCATTGATTTGGAGCTATCGCCACTGGTTTTTCTGCCACCAAAACCACTTTTTCCAAGACCACATAACGTGGCCACACAATACGGCCTAGCAAAATCCCAGTCGTATGACAGGTAATTGCAATACAGATTGCAATTAAAATCCTAATCAAGCCACTTGTCCAAAACGGTTTAGGGCTTGGGAAATCAACAGTCAAGGCATCACCATTCGTTAATTGATTGCTCACCAGAAACCTCCTTCTTGAAAAGAGCTAGGAATGTTGCCACCTACTTACCATTAAATCAATCATATCACAAATTACCCTGTTACAAAATATTTCATTGAAAAATAAGTTAAATTACGGTAAGATATTTATATTATGCCACTAAGTATTGGAATAGTTGGTTTGCCTAATGTGGGCAAATCTACTTTGTTTAAAACTTTAACCAAAAAGGAGGTATTAATTGCCAATTATCCTTTTGCCACTATTGACCCTAACGTTGGGGTGGTTTTGGTTCCCGATGAAAGAATTGACAAATTGGCGGAATTTTCTAAGACTCAAAAAAAAATTTATGCTACAGTAGACTTTGTGGATATTGCGGGCCTAGTAAAGGGCGCATCAACTGGTGAAGGACTTGGAACTAAGTTTTTAACCAATATCAGAGAAACCGATGCCATTTTATACGTACTTCGCGCCTTTAAAAATGATGACATTATTAATACCCAAAATGAAATTAACCCTTTGGGCGAAAAAGAAATTTTGGATGTGGAATTAATTTTAAAAGATTTGGAAACCGTAGATAAAAGAATCAGTGGCTTGGCCGGAGACGTTCGCGCTGGCAAAAAAGAGGCCGTTAAGGAAAATGCAGTTTTGCTAAAAGCCAAAGATTTTTTAAGTCAACAAAAAGTGTTAATTGATCAAGAATTTACTCCAGATGAGGCAGTAGCTTTAAAGAGTTTTCAACTTTTAACTTTTAAACCTAGATTATATTTATTAAATGGTAAACCAGAAGAGGTAGGACAAGAAATTTTGTCCCAACTAACCACACCTGACCAAAGCTCCGAGGGTCAAGAAAATTATGTAATTTTAGATATCGCCAGTGAATACGAATCTGAAGGCCTAAATAAGGAAGAACGCGTGGGTTTGGGTTTTAATGAATTATCTGGTACGGACATTCTAATTAAAAAAAGTTATGAATTACTGGGTTTGCAAACCTTTTTGACTACAGGAGAAGTGGAAACCCGTGCTTGGACAATTCACAAAGGCGACAAAGCTCCACAAGCTGCGGGAGTTATTCATAGTGATTTTGAAAAAAAATTCGTCAAAGCCGAAGTAATTTTTTGGGAAGATTTAATAAAAGCCGGCAGTTACGCCAAAGCCCGCGAAACAGGATTAATTAGGACAGAAGGAAAGGAATATGTAGTAAAAGATGGGGATGTCATCGAATTTAAGCATGGATAAATCCCGCGCGCCGCGGCGCGCGGGAAATTCCCAATTCCCAATATCCAATTTCCAATTAAATCTTAATTAGTAAATTTTGAAATAAAAAATCCAGTTACAAATGCAACTGGATATAGGTAAGTTACCACCGCTTAATAAGTCTGGACTCATTTTCATCTTCAATCCAAAACGCAAGCTTCAGTGGTGTCATTTGGCAGAATTCACCATTAAACAACTCAAAGGGCTCATTAGAAACTTTTTCTGAAACCTCGATCGCTCTTTGGTGATTTTTTTCCCGCATTTCAAACTCATATTCGACAATATGTGCACCTTCAACATTCTCGGCAGGCCTAAGGGTTAAAAGATAATGCATTGCTACTCAGCTTTCTTAAAATAGAAGTTCGAAACTTTATACTACACAAATATATATTAACATAGTTTTCCAAATTTAAATGGAATTTCAAATTTCTAATATCAAAAAAAGCACCAATGACTTAATGCGATCAATTGGATATCAGCCGGCGTATTTTCAAAAAGAAGGCGAAACCTCTATTGTGCGACAAATTGGGCGCAATGATTATCCTCGATTTCACTTGTATATTAAAGAAGTTAGTAGTCAAATAATAGGAGCTAAAAGCTACAACTTTAGCCTACACCTTGATCAGAAAAAACCTTCATACGAAGGCGCAAAAGGACATAGCGGAGATTATGATGGCGTTGTTGTAGAAAATGAAGCCGAGAGAATTAAGCAACTTTTAGTATAAAGAATTTATAAAAAAAGAGGTAACTTGCATTACCTCAGATGTTTCCTTGGAAACATTAAGTAGTCTTTTTCTTTAAAGGATTTACTGTTTTCATGACAATCATTTTGCCAACTTTTGGCATGAAACAGTTTTTACAAAGACCGTCAGTGGTGCTTTCGGGCGAAGCGTCGTAATAATAGTCATCTGGCAAACAGATGTATTCCCGACGACACTCTGGGTTCCTACAGACCACTAGTTTGTAGTAGCGATTTTCCATGAAATTCTCCTTCTACTATGACATGGATGTGATTCTCAAATAAATACTACTACCTAAATAAATTTATGTCAAATTTAAAAGTTTTATACCAAGACAATCACTTAATTGCTGTTTTTAAACCCGCGGGAATTTTAAGCCAGCCTACGCATAAAGCTACGGCTTGGCAAAGCCAGAAGGATGAATTAGAAAATGCCTGCATTATGGATGATATCAAAAAATATCTAAAAGAAACCTACAAAAAACCCGGTAATGTTTTTTTGGGACTTTTACATCGGCTAGATAGGCCAGTTTGCGGAGTAATGCTGTTTGCCAAAACCAGTAAAGGGGCATCGCGATTATCAGAGCAATTTAGAAACCATACGATAGAAAAAATGTACCAAGCAATTGTAATAGGCAAGCCCGAAAAGCATAGTGGAATTTTAGTTAATAAATTAGGTAAAGACGAAAAATTAAAAAAGGCCAAGGAGTATGATGACGGAAAAGAAGCAAGACTTTTTTATGAAGTTTTAAAATCAAATGGTAGATACTCTTTATTGAAAATAAAAATTGAAGGTGGTAAATTTCACCAAATCAGGTCTCAGCTATCACTAGCAGGTTTACCAATTCTGGGCGATGTAAAATATGGCGCCAAAGATCCATTAAATGATAAAAGTATTGCACTTTGCGCCACGGAATTATCTTTTGTGCCGGCCACAAGCAATCAGACTGTAAAAATTACAACCCAAATACCAACTGAATGGAATAACTACTTATCCACAGAGGAGGGGTTGATTGATGGGGATGGAAAGGGGATAATAAAGTAATTTGAAATTTACAATTTGAAATTTGAATTCAATTTGAAATAACTTAGTTTGAAATGCGTACAGCGCGTTTTCAAATTCAATCATTTAAACATTTGTTTATTGATTTCAAATTGTAAATTTCAAATTTCAAATTAAATAAACTCATGAACTATAGTGACTGGATTTTATTAATTGTTCAGCCGTTTTTGCAAAACATGATTAGCTTTCTGGGAAATTTGTTCTTGGCAATCATAGTTTTTATTATTGGCTATATTATTGCTACTGGCATTGGGCGAGTAATTGCAGAAATTTTAAAGGCGGTGCAATTCAATAGGTTATTTGAAAAAGAGGGCTGGAAAAAGGCTTTGGAAAAAGCTAGTGTCCATGTTAACCCTTCAGAATTTATTGGCGCAATTTTTAAATGGGTTTTTGTTATTGTAACATTATTAATTTCAGTCGATATTTTACAATTAGCGCAGTTTAGTTTGGTGTTATCAAAAGTATTAGGTTATTTGCCAAACGTTGTAGTTGCCGCGCTAATCTTTGTAGTAGCGGTAATTATTTCTGATATTATTGAAAAACTTATCAGAGTCACAATTGAGAAAATGAAGGTAGGACACGGATACCTAGTTTCATCAATTATTAAATGGGCAATTTGGATTTTTACCATCTTTTTAATTTTAGAACAATTATTGCCAAATAGCGATTTAATCAAAACATTGTATATGGCAATAGTTTGGGGAATTGTCGGATCAATTGGCTTAGGCATAGCCATTGCCATTGGCCTTGGAGGCAAAGAAGTTGCATCAGAAGTAATTAGGGAAATAAAAAATAAAGTGATAAATAAATAAGCTTATTTAATCACAAAAAAGTCTCGCTTAAACGCGGGGCTTTTTTGATCAAAAATAAACTCCCGCTAATACTATTGTTATTTTAATTTTAATTACATATAATACATCCAAGATTTCCTTACGCTAAGGAAAATAGTTTTAGCTCTATTCCTGAAAGGATATAAAAATGGAAGTGTTTTTGTTTCTGTTTGGCGTCCTTTTGATTGTCATTGTGATTTTGCTTGTCAGGCGCGCAAAAGATTATCGGGGCATAAAAAAAATAGATGAAGAGGTTTGCTCTCACCCAGAAAGGTTTGAAATAAATCTTGGAGACCAAGAAAAAGAAAACTGGCAACCATTAAAGTCAGATTCTTTACGGGTCAGTCTTGATCAAATGTCTACTCTTTTTAATCCCGACTCCGATGCCGTCAAATTGCGCAGAAAGGACAAGCTAAATGAACAAAATGAACAATTTGAAATGTGGCCAAAGGACTAAGAAATATTATTCCTTTATACCTCGATGCAAATTATTACATCGAGGTTTTATTTTTTGAAATTTTAAAATTAAATTAAGTAACAATAAGCCAAATTCAGAAAAATTAAATCAGTATTTATTCTATAATATATTTACCTATTGACACTAGATTTAAAATAGAATAAACTGGTATTTACATGATAAATAAATTCGTTGTTATTACAAAAAGAAGAAGCAGGTAAATTCTGATTTTTAGTGTTATCAGATGAATCGCTTCTAAAAGGCGATTTTTAATTTGAAAAGTAGTAGTTAGTCCGCGATTTAAAATAAAAGTTTATTCTAAGTCGCGGATTCGTTATGAATGTAGTTTGACAATTTTATCCCTATTAAAATTTATTTCAAAAGAATAAATATTGATTGTTTTCAAAACGCAATTAAATAGGGCTGTACGATTAATTTTAAGATGGGTCTTATTTAATCGTACAACAGGTAAAAAATAGCATATTCACTTAGTCAGATAACTTTTCAAAACACCCGTTTTGAAAAGTTTGTTTCAAAAACAATTTGACTAGGTAAAAGTAAAGTTTACTCATCAGAGCATTTCTGATGGATAGCAGTTTTTGTAAATTATTTTCGTCTGCAAACGAATCACATAATTTACAAAAATATAAAGATACATAAAATCTGTATCTATTACTTACGCAAGAAAATAGGTTATAAGCGAATGGTGGATGCCTCGGGATATTAAAGTGATGAAGGACGTGGCGTGCCTGCGATAAGCATCGGGGAGCTGGCTAGCAAGCTTTGATCCGGTGATGTCCGAATGTGGAAACACAATTTCGGTAATACGAAATTAACATTATCGTAAGATAGTGTGGCTAACCCGCTGAAGTGAAACATCTCAGTAAGCGGAGGAAAATAAAACAATGAAATATTCTATTCATTCTATCCTTCATTGGATAAAGTGATTAGAGTGTTTTACATTCCCTTAGTAGTGGCGAGCGAAAAGGGAACAGCCCAAACCAGAATTTATTCTGGGGTTGTAAGGGTTTAACGTCGGGAGCATTACATCTTGTGCATCGCACAAGGAATTTAAAATGATAAATAATAAATTCAAAAACAATTTAAAAGCACTAATTTAAAATTAGGTTATTGTTTTTAAATTTTGAATTTTAAATTTGAATTTCTCGTGCGAAGCACGAGGCGTAATGGTTGCCGAGGGAGAGCAAAAAGTAAGTAGTTAAAAGAAGTACCCTGGAAAGGGACGCCATAGAGGGTAATAGCCCCGTATTCTAAAATTATATTACGCTCCTTGTTAGATTTCTTGAGTACTGTCGGGAATGATAACCTGGCAGGAAGCAGGCCGAACTATCGGCCAAGGCTAAATATTTAATATCACCAATAGTGAACCAGTACCGTGAGGGAAAGGTGAAAAGTAGGGGGTTAACCCCGGTGAAATAGAACCTGAAACCATTTGCTTACAAAGAGTAGGAGCCGGCCATATCACACTGGGTGTGATCTGGAAATTCGAATACCAAAATTCGAAATCCGAAACAAATTCTAAAAAATTAAATTCTAAACAAAAGAAAAGCCCGGCGACGTATCGCAGGGTTTGGGCGAAACCGTTTTGGTTAAGCCCTTTCAATCTTCTCAATGGCGTCAATGCTGACTTTCAGAATGCCATCGCATGAGAACGTGACAAACTTTTCGTCATGCTCCATGTACGTGGCCGGAGGAAATCGGATATGAGAGATTTCCGCCGTGAACACGACACGGGTCTTGCCAGCGACGCATTGATCGAGAAAGCTCTTGACTTCAATGGCTAACATTCTGGTCTCCTTGAAAAAGGGTGTGATTCAGCTTGTGCTGATTATAGCATAAGCAAGAAACCTTGTCAATAGCAACACAGGTTTTTGATTTAGTCAATTAGAATTTAGAATTTGTTTCGGATTTCGATATTAGAATTTCGGATTTTCCATATCGCGTACAGCGCGATATGGCTGGTGACTGCGTGCTTTTTGCAGAACGAGCCAACGAGTTTGACTTTTGGGTTGCCTAAGCCCCTACGGGGTGGAAGCGTAGCGAAAGCGAGTGTTAAAAGCGCGAAATATAATCCAAAGTTCAAGACCCGAAGCGTGACGAGCTTACCATGTGCAGGATGAAGTCTGTAGAAATACGGATGGAGGTCCGAACCCGTGAGTCGTGCAATCCTCTGGGATGACATGTGGTAAGGAGTGAAAAGCTAATCGAGTTACGTAATAGCTGGTTCTTCCCGAAACAGGTTTGGGCCTGGCGTCTTGGGTGGATTACGGGGGTAGAGCACTAAATAGGATTCCTTGGCGCAAGCCAGGACTCTTAATTAAACTCCGAATACCGTAATTTTAAACCAAGGCAGTTAGACCGTGGGGGCTAAGCTCCATGGTCAAAAGAGTAACAGCTCAGATCATCGTCTAAGGTCCCTAAATTAAACTAAGTGTTATAAAGGAGGTTTTTCGCCCTCGACAGGCAGGAAGTTAGCTTAGAGGTAGCTATCTTTTAAAGAGTGTGTAACAACTCACTGCCCAAACTTCGTTCTTTTGAGCGAAGAGGGGTGATTAGCGCCAAAGATTCCCGGGGCTAAAGTTTAATACCGAAGACATGGATACGATCGCATCACGGTGTGCGTGATTATGAAATGATAAATTCAAAATTTAAAATTCAAAAACAATTTTAAAAATAATAATTTAAAAACCCGTTAAAAGTTTTAAAATTTTAAATTAGTAATTGTTTTTAAATTTTTCATTTTAAATTTTAAATTTCGCATCGCGCCTAGCGTGATGCGATCGCATGGTAGGGAAGCGTTCTATGCTGCAGTGAAGCAGGAGGGGAACCGACTGTGGAGCGCATAGAAGTGAGAATGTTGGCCTGAGTAACCGCAATGTATGTGAAAGCCATACACACTGAAAGTCCAAGGTTTCCTTGGCAATGGTATTCAACCAAGGGTTAGTCGGTCCTAAGGAGAAGCCGAAAGGCGTACCCGATGGTCAGTTGGTTAATATTCCAACACTTGGATATCTTTGTAATAAGTTGCACATCGTAGTAATTTTAGCCCATTATCGGATTTGGGTTCTTGGTCTAAAGCAAAGTCTGTTTACAGATTTTGACGAGGACAAAGAAGATGTGGCCGAAGGGTCATAAATTGAAGTGAGCGCGGTGTCTAGAAAAGGCTTATTACGTTAAATTTATTCAAACCGTACCGCAAACCGACACAGGTGGACAAGCGTAAGTATGCTAAAGTGAACGGGTGAGACCTCGTTAAGGAACTAGGCAAACAAGTGGACGTAAGTTCGCAATATGTCCTGCCTGTGCATCACACTGCGTGTGATGACGAAGTCAAAACTCAAAAGGTAAAAGTCAAAAAGCCAAGTAAAAAATTAAAAGTAATACTACGAGAACTTTTTAATTTTGAATTGTATTTTTGAATTTTAAATTTTGACTTTTGAATTAAAGCATCACGCATAGCGTGATGCACAGGCTGCAACAACCGTATTTCAACCGACTGTTTATCAAAAACACAGCTCCCTGCTAACTCGCAAGAGGATGTATAGGGGGTGAGGCCTGACCAGTGCTGGAATGTTAAGTTTGGGAGTCCGGGCATCACACTGTGTGTGATGACGAATTTAAAAATCCAAATTTAAAATTCAAAAACAATTTTAAAATTCTAATTTCAAAACGTTAGGAATTTAACATTTTAAATTAGATAATTGTTTTTAAATTTTTCATTTTAAATTTTAAATTTCGTAACATCGCGCATAGCGTGATGTCCGGGCCCACTGAATGAAGCACCAGTGAACGTCGGCGATAACTATAATCGTCCAAAGGTAGCGTAATCCCTTGCCGGGTAAGTTCCGGCCCGCATGAATGGCTTAACGAGTTGAAAACTGTCTCAACGAGGCGCCCGGTGAAAATGCAATACCAGTGAAGATGCTGGTTACCTGTGGCTAGACGGAAAGACCCCGGAAGCTTTACTATAGTTAGATATTGAATTTTAATTTTTAATGCGTAGCGTAGTGGTGAGCCTTTGAAGCGGTACTCTCGGGTACAGTGGAGGCGCCGATGAAACAACCATCTTTAAAAATTAATATTCTAATTCACTTAAATGTGATGACAGTGTTTAATGGGTAGTTTAAGTGGGGCACTTGCCTCCTAAAGAGTAATGGAGGCGTTTAAAGGTTGGCTAGCTTCGGATGGAAATCGAAGCGATAGGGCAAAGCCATAAGCCAGCTTTACTGCAAGACGGCTATGTCGCGCAGTTACGAAAGTAGAACTTAGTGAACCGACGTGTATTTTATAGAAAACACGAAGATCATCAGCCAAAAGCTACTCCGGGGATAACAGGCTAGTAGAGCCCGAGCGTCCATAGCGACGGCTCTGTTCGGCACCTCGATGTCGGCTCAACACATCCTGGGGGTGAAGCAGCTCCCAAGGGTTCGGCTGTTCGCCGATTAAAGTGGTACGTGAGCTGGGTTCAAACCGTCGTGAGACAGGTTGGTCCCTATCTACCACAGGCGTTGAGTTTTGAGGAGATTTGTTCCTAGTACGAGAGGACCGGAATGAACCAACCTCTGGTGTACCAGTTGTTCTGCCAAGAGCATTGCTGGGTAGCTAAGTTGGGAACGGATAAGCGCTGAAAGCATATAAGCGCGAAGCCAACTCCAAGATGAGAACTCTTAGATTTCCCGTAGATGACGGGTTCGATAGGCTCCAGGTGTAAGCACCGTAAGGTGTTCAGCCGGGGAGTACTAATAAATCATTATATTTTCAAAGCGAGTGAGGTAATAATAAATTACGAATAACAATTTGTAATTTGTTATTGCCGAGCAAGCTTCAGAATATATTTATATATTTTGTTAGCGTAAGAATAGATACAGATTTTAGGTATCTTTACTTTTAATCCTGAATTACGAAATGCTTCAGAGGATTTTCTCCAAATTTCAGAGCGAGAATTTAATAGAATTGTGAGGCTCATGCAACGCATCCGCCGAATAATTATAGTAAATTCGTAGCTGAAATTTGGAGAAAAGACCTGAAGCTCGCCATTAAATTGGCATTTCGTATTTCAAGGTTATAATATGTTTTTACTAAAATTGTTTTGGTTTATGTATTGTAACGACGCACAATGTTGGCGTTGCGGTACATAAACCACAAGCAGTTTATTAACCACTAAAACCAAGCCACACCTGCCTACCGCAGGTAGGAAAATTGAGTTTTGTGGTGGCGATTATACTGGTGTTGTCCCACCTGTTCCCATTTCGAACACAGAAGTGAAATACACCAAGGCCGATGATAGTGTGATGAACGCGAAAGTAGGTAGTCGCCACCAGAAAACTTAATTTAAAAAAACCGCCAGATACAGAAATGTGCTTGGCGGTTTTTTTTGTGTTTTCAATTATCAAATAATAATTAGATGAAAAACTTACTAAAATCGACGACTGTTGATTTAAGCAAGTGTTTATATTTCTTTTTTAGTGAAAAAAAGCTCTCAGTTTTTTTACTGAGAGCCCTAAAAAAATCTAGCTTATTTGCGCGGGCCGATCTTTACTAAATGACTGCCCGCACTGCTCACAGACATTATAGTGTTTAGAACAACCAGCGCAATAGTAGTACAAAGAGCCTTTTGTCTGACCATCACCCCTACAAGGTCTGGCTTTGCAACGAAAAGCTATCAGGGATATTCCAATCACAAGATTGGGCTGTTGGTTACTAAGCACTGGGCACTGCTGATGAATTGCCATATACAATCTCCTTGGTTTGAGAAAAAAATACACTATTAATATATTAACCAAAAATTGTCAAAAGTCAAGTTTGTAGTATTTAAATTTCTTTGTTAAAGTTAATAAAATTAACTAACTAAAATATGCGTAATTAGTAGGAAATTTTTCACAAAAAATTATGAATGCCTTTCTTAAGAAAAAAAATCTTCGTCTGCCCCTACCTCAAGCCAATAGACAATTTTCCCTGATATCTTGGAGAAATATTGTAATTGGATTTATTATCGCGCTTTTTATATTCGGATTTTTGTATCTTTTTGAAGCACCAGTTAAAAATACTTTCTACACTATAACTTCACCATTCTCTCAGATACTTTGGCAGACAGGCCAAGGCTCATCAGGTTTTTTAAGTTCATTTTGGAAAGCGCGAAGCTTAACTCAAGAAAATAATAATTTAAAACAAGAAAACCAACAATTATTGTCAAACATAACGGTTCTTTCTGAGGCTTTGCGCCAAGATCAAGCAATTAAACAAGTCATACAAAATACCCAGTCCTCTAATTTTAAACTTATTTTAGCAGAAAATATTGGGATTGATTTAGCTAATGACTTTTTACTAATTAATAAGGGTTCAAGCGATGGAATTTCTGAAAATATGCCAGTTATTTCCAGCACAAAAGCGCTTTACGGTAAAATATCTAAAGTCTACAAAAATTTTAGCCAAGTAATGCTAATTTCTAGCAAGCAAAGTGTAGTAGACGCCAAAATTCAAAATGCCGACATTACCAAAACCCCAATTTTGGGGGCGGTAAAGGGTAGTGGAAATTCTTTACTGTACCTAGATTTAGTAGCCTTGGATGCGCAAATAAATACGCAAGATGTTTTAATAACTTCTGGTCAAGAAGGTATTTTCCCTAAAAATCTTTTGATTGGAAGAATATCCTCGGTTGATAAAAATGACTTAAAGCCTTTTCAAACCGCCAGCATTTTACCCTTATCTAATATCGGTCAAACTGACAATGTTTTTATTATTACAAATTATAAAAAGTAATTGAAATGAAAGCGTTACTAAAATACACAAGCCTAGCACTAGTTATTTTAACAACTACCGTGATCCAATACAGTTTTTTACCACATTTTACTGTTATGGGCATCGCGCCCAATATTCTTTTTATTTTATTTTTTACTTTTGTATTTTTTGAGTCAAACGCATCTTATTTTGATGCAATTTTAACCACATTTACAATAGGATTTTTCATTGATATATTTTCACAGTTTTATTTTGGCTCCACGATATTTTTTTTATTTGTTTTACTTTTTTTAGTAAAGACCATGATGCATTTTTTGCAAGAACGTCAAGAAAAATATTTTTTAATTTATTTTATTGCTTTATTTGTAACTACCTTCACCTTATATTCTGCCATTTTAGATTTTACCACCACCAAAAGCCTTTTAATTGATTTACTGTGCAATACAATTCTAGCCATCGTTGTTTTTCTTATTTATCAGTTTTTAAACATTCGCAATCCAAAACAATTAAGGTTATTTAGCTAGACCAGCGTTATATTTATGGATATTCAAAAATATAAAATCAAACAATCCCATAGCGACATTGAAACTCATCACATTTTTTTAGATATGATGGCTCATACCAAAGAAAATGAACTTGGGATTGGTGAAAAAAAATTTGAAATTCCGCTTTCTAAAAATTTAATCTATTTATTATATGGGCTTTTTTTAATTTGTGCCTTTATTTTATTTTCCAAGTCCTTTTACTTGCAAATCATTGCCGGCAAGCAAATGTATAGCATAAGTGAAAATAATAAAGGTAAAATTGGCTTAATACTGCCTGAGCGAGGTATTATTTACGATAGTAATGGTAAAAAACTAGTCCTAAATGCGCCAGACTTTAACCTAGTTTGCGACAAAAGAGATTTTTTGCAGACCAGTCCAGAAACTCAGCAGGAAATTGAAATTATGGCGGAAGTTTTAAGTAAGCCATCAGTAGAAATTAAAGATATCATCAACATTTCAGAAGATTCAAAAGTCTTGATTTATGAAAACATACCACAGGAAGTTTTGTTGGTTTTAGAAACAAAAATGCCAAGCTTACCAAACTGTTACATTGAAAAAAACACCATTCGTCATTACGTAATGGGTTCAATATTTTCCCACGTTTTAGGGTACACCGGTAAACCAAATAAAGAAGAATTGCAAAACACCAATAATTTTACCAGCACTGATAATGTAGGTAAAATTGGTTTAGAAAAATTTTACGATAATTCACTGCACGGAGTTGCAGGAAAAACCAAAACCGATAAAAATGCTACTGGTGTTAGTAAGGGCACTGACATTATTTTAGATCCAAAATCTGGGTATAATCTAATTTTAAACATTGACGCCAACCTGCAAAAAGTCACCTACGATGCCTTGGAAAAATCAATTAAGAATATTGGCTCTAAAAAAGGGGTGGGCATAGCCCTAAACCCGCGCACTGGCGCTGTTTTAGCTTTAGTTTCATATCCAGCCTATGATAATAATATTTTTAGCGGGGGAATATCGCAAGCCGATTTCAATAAAATTTTACAAGACCCAAACCAACCATTTTTTAATCGCGCCATTTCTGCCAAATATCCAACTGGCTCTACCATAAAACCGTTTTTAGCATCTGGCGCTTTGCAAGAACAAATTATTTCACCAACAAAGCTAATTAACGACCCGGGTTATATAACTGTCAAAAACCAATACAACCCCGATATTTCCTATACATTTTCTGGCGTGAAACCACACGGCTTAGTTGACATGCGCAAAGCCTTGGCAGTTTCTTCAAACATTTATTTTTATACCATCGGTGGGGGATATGGCGACCAAAAAGGCTTAGGCCCCGCGGGCATTAAAAAATACCTAGATATGTACGGCTGGGAAAATAAAACCGGCATAGACCTGCCGGGAGAATTTAAAGGCTTTGTGCCCAGTCCCACTTGGAAAAAACAAACCAAAAATGAAAACTGGTGGGACGGCGACACCTACAACCTTTCTATTGGTCAGTCAGATTTGCAAATTACGCCCCTTCAAATGGCGGTGGCTTATAGCGCAATTGCCAATGGCGGAACATTATATAAACCTCAGATTGTTAAAAAAGTTGTAGATGGGTCTGGAATTAACGCAACAACAATTGAAGAATTTAAACCAGAAATTGTCAGCCAAGTTAATATTGACCCCAAAAATATGCAAGTGGTTCGCGAAGGTATGCGCGATGGCGTACAAAAAGACTATGGTTCATCGGTAATGTTAAGAGATTTACCCGTAACTGTAGCTGGAAAAACCGGTACCGCCCAAACCAATAAAGATGGTGTTTTTAATACTTGGTCAGCAAATTTTGCTCCTTATGATAACCCAGAAATAGTTTTTTTAACAACTATTGAAGGCGTACAAGGCTTACGCGCCGCCACTTTGCCGGTAGCGCATGAGGTATTGCAATATTATTTCTCCAAGAAATAGTACTACAAATTACCAAATCCCAATTACCAATTTTCAATCAATTTCTAAATTATTAAATTTTCAAATAAAAAAAGTCTATAATTAATTTAGGTGTCAAACACCACAAGGTTATATTTTTAAAATAATTGCAAAAAAAAGTCCGACAAAATTAATCGTCGGACGCTAGAGTAAATAAGTAAAATACTATTCACCCTTTGCCTCGTCAATGAGTCGCCCAGAAACAACCATCGAACCAATGCCCATACACATCATAGCGACAGAATTTATGTCGCTATCCTGCGTTATAACAGGGAGCGATCCTAGCAAAAAAAGGCACAATCCTGACGCATACCCCAAAACTACAATCAGAAAAGCAATTGGGAATATCCAAGAGACAATCACTGATTTCATCTCATTTCCTTTCAAAACAAAGTCCGAATATCCAAAACTCACTTAAATACTAGTATATAAAACAAACAATGTCAAGTCTTTTATTGATTTGCCAATTTTGATACAATCATTACATAAAATAAAAATTTATGGCAACTATTGATGAACTTTACAAGGTGCGCTTAGATAAATTAAAATCGCTTCAAAAAAGCGGAGTTTTAGCGTATCCAGCAACTACAAAACGCACACATTCAGTGGCGCAAGCTTTAGAAAACTTTACTGAAATTTCAAAATTACAAAAAGATATTGTTTTAACTGGCCGAATTATGGCTATGCGTGGCCACGGCGGAGCAACATTTTTAGATATAAACGATGGTTCGACTTCGCTCACCACAGATGGAGCCTCTAAAATTCAGGCTCTCATCAAAGAAGATAAAGTCGGTGAGAATGGGTATAAATTTTTTATTGATCACTTTGACATTGGCGACTTTGTGGAAATTAAAGGCATTTTAATCGAAACCAAGCGCGGAGAAAAAACCATAGAAGCTACCGATTACAAAATGCTCGCCAAGTCACTGTTGCCATTACCAGAAAAATGGCACGGTCTTCAAGATGAAGAAGAAAAATTACGCAAGCGTTATTTAGATATTTTATTTAATCCAGAGGTAAAAGAAATGATTAGAAAACGCGCAGTATTTTGGAATTCTATGCGCGAGTTTTTGGTAGAAAAGGGTTTTTTGGAAGTGGAAACCCCAATTTTAGAAACTACCACTGGCGGGGCTGATGCTCGCGCCTTTGAAACTCACCATAACGCCTTAGATATTGATGTTTTTTTACGTATTTCCACCGGCGAATTGTGGCAAAAAAAATTAATGGTGGCAGGTTTTGAAAAAACCTTTGAAATTGGCCGACAATTTAGAAACGAAGGAATGGATGCCGAACACTTGCAAGATTATACCCAAATGGAATTTTACTGGGCTTACGCCGATTATAAACAAGGAATGAAATTAGTAGAGGAATTATATAAATACATAATTCAAAAAACTTTTGGCACGTTGAAATTTAAGATTAAAGAGTTCGATATTGATTTTGGTCAAAAATGGGAAATTTATGATTACCAGACCCTAATTAACCAATACGCCAAAATTGATATAATGGAAGCCAGTTTACCAGAAATGGAAAAGCAATTGCAAAAATTAAAAATCCATTACGATAAAAATGGCTTTAACAAAACCCGCGCCATTGATAATTTATGGAAATATTGCCGAAAAAATATTGCCGGCCCAGGCTTTTTAATTAATTTACCAGTTGAAGTGTCTCCATTAGCAAAGCGCGACGAAAAAAATACACAAGTAACTCAACGCTTTCAAGTGATTGTGGCAGGATCTGAGGTGGGGAACGGCTACAGTGAATTAAACGACCCAATTGATCAGGCGGAAAGATTTTCTGTGCAACAAAAATTAAAAGAAGAGGGCGATCAAGAAGCCCAAATGTTCGCCCACGACTTTGTGGAAGCCCTAGAATACGGTATGCCCCCAACCTGCGGTTTTGGAATAGGTGGCGAACGCCTTTTTGCCTTTTTAATGAACAAATCCGCCAGAGAGTGCCAGATTTTTCCGCTAATGAGGCCAAAAACATAAAAACTTAAACTTAGGTGATATTTTTAAAATTTATAGCACTGTTAATATGATTAAAGTACTCGTTTTCGGAACATTTGATGGTTTGCACGAAGGGCATAAAGATTTTTTCCGGCAAACTAAAACATATGGAGATTTTTTGGTAGTTGTTGTCGGACGGGATTCTACAATAATAAAAACCAAGGGACGCTTACCAAAATTTAATGAAAATGAGCGTTTAAGGGCGATACAGGAATGTGATTTGATAAACGAAGGGCGTTTAGGTAACGAAAATATGAGCCCTTACATAGTCATAAAAGAAGTAAATCCTGATATTATTTGCCTTGGTTATGACCAAATCCACTTTGTCGATAAATTATCCAGCGCAATCAAAGAAATGGGGTTAAAGGTTAAAATCATAAGATTAAACCCTTATAAACCAGAAATATATAAATCATCATTATTAAATTTACCTGATTAAGTTGAAAGTTATCAAGTTATCAAGTTATAAAGTTTATCAAGCTTGTCGTACTTTATAATTTTACAACTTTAAAACTAAGACCCATGCTAGACATTAAATTTATCCGCGAAAATCCGGAAAAAGTTAAAGAAGCTTGCAGTAAAAAAAACATTAAAAATG
>CALRFZ010000007.1 GCA_943357015.1 Candidatus Staskawiczbacteria bacterium | reverse complement strand
ATTGTGTTTTACGACACGCTTGAAAAAAATCCCGATCTAAAAAATGCCGGAATTGATATTAAAGAATTTGTGAAAGAGCTCACGAAGCGTATTAGGCGTGACTTGGCAATTGACTGGACTAACAACGAAACAATAAAAGCACGTATTCGCCAAAATGTTCGACTGCTTTTGCTTCAGAAAGGAATTGTTGAAGAGATGCAGACAAAAAGATTGATTGAATCTATTTATTTTGAAACCGTGCGAGTTTATAGAGAATATTTGCCTGTATAAATTTATGGACGAAGAAGTATTTGAAAAAGCAAAAGAGGAAGATTCAGGAAAATATGAAGCAGAATAACTTCAGGAAATTGCATTTTTACTATAGAAAAGGCAGAATAAAAGAAAAACAAATTTATGAATATTGAAATTGAAATAAAAATAGCCGTCGATAATTTTGAAGAAATTAAGACAAAAGTTTCTGCTATCGGCAAACTTATAAAATCAATCCACCAGATTGATGAGTATTATGATCCAGCTCATAGGGATTTTTTGACACGAAAACCGCAACCCATTGAATGGTTGAGGTTGAGGACTAATCCTGATAAAGTAGTTTTTGAATATACTCGAGCTATGAACATCCATGCAGATGGAAATTATGAGTATGGAGAAGAATACGAAACAGAAATTTCAGATAAAGAGGAGTTTAAGAAAATTCTTAACTTTTTAGATTTTAAAAAAGTGGTTACCGTTGATAAACGACGAGAATATTGGGATTGTGGAGATTTAGAAATAGCATTGGATAAAATTAAAGACCTGGGTGATTTTATAGAAGTGGAGGCAAAAGGAGATTTTAAGACTGCTGATGAGGCACGAAGAGCGTGCTTTAATTTTTTAGACAATCCTGGCATTAAAAATGCTAGGCAAATTGAAATAAAAAAGGGGTATCCGATTATGATTTTGGAAAAGATGAAGGGTAATTAATATGAAAACTCCACATACGGCAGTTAAAAAGGGTAAGCGGGTAAAAGTAGTTTTAAAGAATGGGGAAGAGTTTGTTGATAAATTTATTGACCGGAAATCAAGATATGTTACCTTTGAGAATAGAAAAGTTTTGAAGGGGGATATAAAATCATTTGCGATTTTTAAGGGATATTTAATTGAAGAAATTTAAAAAGTCCCAAAAAACTCACAGCTGTGAGAATTTTAGGACTTTTATAAAATAATTTTTTTGTAGGTTTTTTTAAAATCGCCACTTGGCGGTTTTTTTGGTATAATATTTTTAATGGAAGAAATTATTCAGGAAAAATATTGGCATCGTTTTTTTGAGCTGGGAATTACCTTAAAAGCCATAAATGGTTTATGGGAAACTGTAACAGGTTTTTTATTATTAAGTAAGGTAAATTTTTTGTATTGGTTTTATATTGTTAGTCAAAATGAGTTAGTAGAAGACCCTAATGATAAATTTTTCAATTTTTTAAGTCACGGATTTTTAAATTTTTCCGCTGATGCTAAAAAATTTATTGCTATATATTTGTTAGTTCACGGAATTTTAAATATATTTTTAGCTATACAATTGTATCGTCAAAAGCATTGGGCTTATTTGGCAATGATGGCAACCGCTTTAATTTTTGTGATATACCAAATTTATCGTATTAGTGTTTATCATTCTTTGTTTTTAACTTTCCTGACAATTTTTGATGCAGTTTTTATTTTACTTATTTGGCATGAGTATAAGTATCATGTAAACTTGAAAACAAAAAGCGAGCAATTTTAATTTACTATTTATGATATTGTTAGTCAGATCAGGTGTACTTTATTTACCAATTTTAACTGCCTGTTTTATTGTATGGAAATACGAATTTTATTGTTTCTATACTGACTAAAATGCCATTTTTCGCCGGCAAAGCGGTGAGATATATGCGGCATTTCAAAGTCAAGCAGGTGGTGACATTATATATTGTGATAAGTTTAGTATTACTGTAATATAGTATTAAGTGATGTGGAATTTTATAAAAAGTCTTATGAATATATTATCCCTAAAAAAAATCTCAAATTTTATAGCAGTTATGGTAATGGTCGCGGTTTTGGTTTCTATTCTAGGCGCGCTATATTTTATGGGTATGGGAATGGAATTAAACGGCAAAATGAGTAATTGTATTTTTATGAGTATAAATACTGGGATTTGTAATATGACCCTTGCTGAGCATATTAACCTATGGCAAGTAATGTTTACGGCAATTATTCAGAAAGGATTTTTATTAAATGCTTTATTAGTTATTTTACTATACTTTGTTTATGTAATTGTTAGTTATGGGCGATTTAATCAAGTGTTATTTTTGAAAGAATTTGTTAATCAATTTTACTTGAAACTAAAAGCTTATTTATCTTTTTTTGATTACCTAAAAGAAGCTCTCTCTTTTGGTGTTTTGAGTCCTAAAATCTATAGGTTGGTAACTATTTAACGCCTACTTGACCGATTGCGTTTTGGGGCAAGATTTAATGGCAAATATTTTTGTTAGTTTTATATTTTATAGTAAGTTAAAGTAAAAAAATGAACAACAAACAACATACATATTTTGTTAAAGGAATGCATTGTGCATCCTGTGAAATATTGATTGAAAAAAAGTTGCTGGAAATTCCAAATGTAAAATTAGTGGAAGCATCTGTTGATAGCGGTAAAGTGGTGGTTGGATTTGAAGGTGAAAAACCTGATACGCAAAAGTTAAATGATATTTTTAAAAAAGATAATTATATTTTTTTTGAAAATGAAAAGATCCAAAAGCAGGGCTCTGATTTTACTCCATTGGAAAAATTGATTAAAAAAAACGATGTAGTAAATAAAAAATCTGCTAATCCAACATTAGTAGCATTTAATGTTGCTATTATTATTGTCATTGCTTTTTTGCTTTTGGATAGGGCTGGAATTTCTGGAATTTTAAATGTTAATTCAACTTCTTCGTTAATTACATTTTTTGCTTTTGGTCTACTGGCAGGACTTTCAAGTTGCGCAGCCTTAGTTGGTGGAATTGTTTTGTCGCTGTCTAAACAGTGGCACGATATGTATTCTAGCGATCAGAGTTATTACCAAAAAATTCAACCACATATTATGTTTAATACTGGTAGAATTTTATCTTATGCGATATTGGGTGGGGTTTTGGGGTTAGTAGGTAGTAGATTGTCAATATCATTGGGATTTACAGCCTTTTTAGTAATTGCTTTTTCACTTTTAATGATAATTTTGGGCTTGCAAATGATTGGGGTTACTGGGTTGAGAAAATTTCAGTTTTCAGTGCCTAAATTTATAACCCAAAGAATCGCTAGTGAAAGTAATTTTAAGGGAAGGCATATGCCATTTGTTATGGGCGCATTAACGTTTTTCTTGCCCTGTGGATTTACAATTACTGCCCAAACTATTGCTCTTTTTTCGGGAAGTGCTATACAAGGGGCCTTAATTATGGGAGTTTTTGCACTTGGAACTTTGCCAATGCTTTTGTTGATAGGTTTTTCCAGTGTTAAGTTATTTTCCAAACCACATTTATCATTAATGTTCTCAAAAGTTGCAGGGTTTTTGGTGATATTTTTTGCTCTTTTTACTCTTGTTAATCAAATGAATGTTTTAGGTTTTGGTTTAAGTGGTTTGCTAAATTTAAATCAAAATAAAATTCAAAACGAAATTGGATTGGCGCCTGTAATTGATGGTAAACAAGTTATAAAAATGACAGTTTTGGCATCCAACTACAATCCAAATTATTTTAAGGTTAAAGTTGGTGTGCCCGTTCGCTGGGAAATAACTTCTTCTGGTCAGACTAGTTGTGATAGTGGGTCGGTAATTGCTAAGGGATTAGTGGACACAATTTACTTAAACCCTAATGCCAGTCAAGTTACGATTAAAGAGTTTGTTCCGCAAAAGGCAGGTCAGTATTCATTTAGTTGTCCTATGGGAATGGTGCGTGGAATAATTGAAGTAGTTAATTAATAATATTATTAAAAGATTTACGACGAAAGTTTTTTTGTCAGTAAATGTAATATAAAAATATGGAAAATACGCAAAGGCAAAAAAGTGGTGAACCGCTAAATAAAAATTTGGCGTTAATTTGTAGCACTATTGTTATTGTTTGTTTGATAATTGCCGGAGTTGTTTTATTTGGCAAATCAAAAACTTCAAATGATATTGTTTTAAATGGCAATGTTCCTAGTCAACAACAGCCAGTAAAGCAACCAAGTGAACCAGTTAAGGTGTCGGTTGATAATGATGCGGTGCTTGGCGATAAAAATGCGCCTGTTACTTTAATTGAATTTTCTGATTATGAATGTCCGTTTTGCAAGCGACACTTTACTGATGTGTATCCGCAAATTAAAAAAGATTACATAGATACTGGCAAGCTAAAGTTAGTGTTTAGAGATTTTATTGCTGTTCCTGCTCATAATCCATTGGCGACATTAGAAGCAATGTCAGCGGAATGTTCTAGAGATCAGGGCGGAGATACAGCCTACTATAAATATCACGACGAGCTTTTTAAAAAAACTACTTCCAATGGCAATGGTGTTGCGGTTGATCAATTACCAATTATTGCCAAGGGTTTGGGATTGAATGTTGGTAAGTTTCAGCAGTGCTTAGATTCTAATAAGTATAAAGATGAAGTAAACAAAGATATTGCCGATGGTCAAAAGGTTGGAGTTAATGGTACACCATCATTTTTTGTGGGCAAATCGACTCAGGATGGGGTAATTTTGGGAACCATTGTTGTCGGCGCTCAACCATATTCAGCTTTTAAAACGGCTATTGATCAGGCGCTTAACAGTAAATAAAAGAATGAATAAAAATTATCAAGGTTTGTCTTGGTGGTGGGTTTTGTGTGTTGGTATTTTGACGTTAATTATTTTATCAAGTCTGATTTTTTGGACTTATAAAAATTCCCCTTCATCTAAAACTAATCGTCAATTAGCGTTGACCTGTACCACGGATATGGCGACCCAATTTCACATTCATACCAATTTGGAAATTATTATTAATGGTCAAAAGCAGGAAATTCCAACTGATGTTGGTATTAATAATGGTTGTATGAATTCACTACACACTCATGATAATAGTGGAAAAATCCATATAGAATCACCCGAAAAAAGAGATTTTAATTTATCAGATTTTTTTGCTGTCTGGAATAAAACTTATAATAAAAACCAAATTCTGGATTATAGGGCTGACCAAAATCACATTATCTGGCAAACAGTTAATGGAAATATTGTGCAAGATTATGAAAATACGGTTTTTCGCGATGAGGATAAAATTATTATAAATTACGAAACTAAAAACTAGTAATTGCTAAAACAATTGATTTAATTATCAGTTTGGTTGTGAGCAGTAAAACACATTACTTTATTATGACCAATTGTTGATTATAAAAATATATGGTTTTAGATAAAATTGTAGTTACGATACTTGGAATTTCTGGGATTAGTTTTATTTATTGGTTTTTTATAAAAAAGAACGATCAGCAAATAAATATTTTAGACTCAGTGGATATTATTGTCGAGGGCGGTTATTCTCCTAATGTAATTTCTATTGCTAAGGGCAAAACCACTAAATTAAATTTTATCCGCAAAGATCCCAATACCTGCTTGGAAGAAATAGTATTGGGTGATTTTAAAATTCGTAAATATTTGCCACTTAATCAAAAAGTGACTATTGAAATTACGCCCCAAAAAAGTGGCGAGTTTAAATATTCCTGCGGTATGAGTATGTTTTCTGGAAAAATAATTGTGCGACAAAATACTAACTAGCATTTTTTAAATATTTAATTGGTAAAAGCTAAATATTATAAAACAGCTATTAAAATATGAAAAAAATTATTATTAGTTTATTTTTAATGGTAGTAATTTTAATTGCAGGAACTAATATAGTAAAAGCTAGTATGATAGACTACCAAAACAATAATGCTTCTTACCAGAAAAATTCTGACATTGTGTATAGTTTGCAAGATATTTATACTAGTCAGAATATTAAAAATCAAAACCAAATAAACTGCTCAAAAGTAACTGATAGTCAGTTTGAAAAATTAGGTGATGCGTATATGGGTGTTGGCATAACGCAGGAACAACACGATGCGATGGAAAATATGATGGGCGGAGAGGGGTCTGATACCTTAAAACAGGCTCATATCGCAATGGGTAGGGCGTACATTGGTTGTTGGGCAAACTATAATAGTGTTGTACCTGCAATGTCTATGATGTCAGGTTACGGATTTGATTATCCGGTAAATTTTGTTGGCAAATTTGGTATGATGGGCGGTTATTATGGCGGATTTAATTTTATTGTCTGGTGCACAATGTTTCTAGTATGGACTTTATTGGTATTGGGTATTATTTCTTTGATAAAATCCATTAAAAGCAAATCATAAAATTATGACACAAAATAAAAAAACATTTTTGATTAAAGGTATTCATTGCGCTTCATGTGTTACTGTTTTAGAAGATTCGCTGTCAAAAGTTAATGGTGTCATAAAAGCAAATGTTAATTTGGCTACCGAAAAAGCTACGGTAATTTATGATTCAGAAAAAGCTACTAATCAGCATTTTATAAACGCAGTATCGAGCGTTGGATATAAGGCTTTAATTGATGATAAAAAGGATGGAAAAATTGATGAAGAATTGGAAAAACAAAAAGAATTAAGAGATTTAAAAATTAAGGTTTCAGTCAGTTTATTTTTAGGGGGATTGATTTTATGGGGAAGTTTTCCTTTGCTTATGGATACTTCGCCAAAAATCTTACAAAATTTTTTGGTTCAATTAATTTTAGCCACTCCAGTTCAATTTTGGGTTGGGTTTGGATTTTATCGCGCAACTTTACTGGCTCTTAAACATAGAACTGCCAATATGGACACACTTGTTACTATTGGTACAACAGTAGCTTATGGATACTCGGCTTTTATTGCCTTATTCCCAGATATAACTAAAGTCGCTGGTATTGAGGTAATGCCATATTTTGATGTGGCGACTATTATTATTGGCCTGATTTTACTGGGCAGATATTTTGAAGCCAAGGCTAAGGCAGGGACTTCTGAAGCGATTAAAAAGCTGATTGGTATGCAAGCAAAAACTGCCAGAATAATAAAAGATGGGAAAGAGCAAGACATTCCAATTGATATGGTTAAAATTGGAGACCTGATTCGCGTCAGGCCGGGTGATAAAATTCCAGTAGACGGGGTAATTGTTGAAGGCGAATCATCAATTGATGAGTCAATGGTAACAGGTGAAAGTATGCCAGTTGATAAATTTAGTAGCGCTAGCGTAATTGGGGCGACTGTAAATAAAACGGGCTCGTTTATTTTTAGAGCCACCAAAATTGGCAAAGAAACTATGTTAGCTCAAATAATTAAGTTGGTGCAAGAAGCGCAAGGAAGTAAGGCACCAATACAGCGTTTGGCAGATTTAGTTTCATCATATTTTGTGCCAGTAGTGCTGATGCTGGCAATTGTAACTTTTGTCGTTTGGTATGTTTTTGGTAATCCGCCTGTTGTGACATTCGCCCTGCTTAATATGATTGCGGTATTAATTATTGCCTGTCCTTGTGCTATGGGTTTGGCTACTCCTACGGCGATTATGGTGGGAACGGGCAAGGGGGCGGAGTATGGTATTTTAATTAAGGATGCAGAAAGCTTAGAGACTGCTCACAAAATTAATACTGTTATTTTTGATAAAACTGGCACTTTGACCAATGGGCAACCAGAAATAACAGATGTGATTGCGGTTAATGAAAAAGATCAAGATAAGTTGTTGATGCTGGCAGGATCAATTGAAAAAGGTTCAGAACATTCTTTGGCCCAAGTCATTGTAAAATTTGCCGAGTCAAAAAAACTTTCTTTACTAAAAACCGAAAAATTTCAGGCCATATTGGGTCACGGGGTAGAAGGTGTTATTAATGGTCAAAGAATTATTTTTGGCAATAAGCGGTTAATGGATAAGGAAAAAATTGATATTGGAAATTTTGGTGACAAAATTTTAAAAATGGAAAGCAACGGTAAAACCGTTATGATGCTAGCTGTGGACGGAAATTTTTTTGGTTTTATTGCAGTGGCAGATATCATTAAAGAAAGTGCGAAAGAGGGGACTGTGGCGCTACAAAAAATGGGCATTGAGGTTGTTATGATTACAGGAGACAACCAAAGAACTGCCAATGCTATAGGCAAGAGCTTGGGCATTAAAAGAATTTTAGCAGAAATTTTACCTGATCAAAAAGAAATGGAGGTTAGAAAAATTCAAGCCAGTGGCAAAGTGGTGGCTATGGTGGGGGATGGCATTAATGACGCTCCGGCGCTGGCTGTTGCCGATATTGGAATCGCAATGGGTTCTGGTACTGATGTTGCAATTGAGGCCGCTGATATAACTTTGATTAATAAAGATTTAAAATCAGTGGCGATGGCAATTGTATTATCGAAAAAAACCATAAGAACAATCAAGCAAAATCTTTTTTGGGCGTTTGGATATAATGCAATTTTAATTCCGGTGGCTATGGGAGTTTTGTATCCTCTTTTTCATATTTCTTTAAATCCAATTTTTGCATCAGTGGCAATGGCTACAAGTTCTGTATCTGTAGTTTTAAATTCTCTTTTATTGAAAAAGAAAAAAATAAAATTAAATTAGTGATAGGTTGTGTGATTTTTGACTTAAAAATCCAGAGAATTGCAATTTAGGTATTTTGTATGATAGAATTAATTTAATATAATTAAATAGTTTTAAAAAATGAAGAAAATAATAGTTATTAGTGTGGCAAGTGGTGTAATAATTTTAGGTCTTTTTGGTTTATATTTTTATTTTAGCGCGCCAGCGACTCAACCAAGTCAAGATTCTCAAAATTCAGTTTTGCGTTTACCTGAAAGCAATAACTCTAGTCAGAAAGTTTTGCATATTGCTCCTTTAGAATCAAAGGCAACTTATGAATTAAATGAAGTTTTGAGGGGAACTAAAACTCATGTAGTCGGCAGTACTGGTGACATTGCTGGCGATATTTCTTTGACACTTACTAAGCCCCAAAAAATTGAAATTGGGCAAGTAAAAGTTAATGCTAGAACTTTTAAAACCGACATTGAACAGCGCGATGAGAATGTTATAAAATTGGTTTTAAAGTCAAATGATCCTGCTAACGAGTTTATTGCTTTTAAAACAACGAATATTACTGGAGTGCCAGAATCAATTGAGTCAAATAAGGATTTTTCTGTGGCAATTATAGGTGATATCACTATCGCCGGCGTGACAAAATCTGTGACTTTTGACGGCACAGCTAATCTTTCTGACGCCAATGTTTTAAAAATTAATGCCAGTACGATGTTGGCGCGTGAAGATTTTGGAGTTTTTATTCCGAATTTTTCCTTCTTGGCTAATGTTGATAAAATCGTAAAACTAAGCATTTCATTGATTGCGCGATAATTAGCTAATTAAAAATAAAAAGAGTCATCACTTGATGACTCTTTTTTTATTGATTATTATTAGCGCTTAATAATAAATTATTTAATTACAAATCTCTTAATTCCGTAGGTATATGTAATTGCCATTATGGCGGTTGTACCATAAAAAATCCAAATATATTTTAGTGGGCCTGATTGCAAGTCACTTCCTAATATCAAGGAATGAAAAAATGTCATTAAAAATCCAATATTACTTATGGCTAATATATTGTGCCAATTTTTGGCAAAGAAATTATATTTTTTAAGCATTTTTCCAACATCGTAGCTAATGAGTAATAGCCAAGCGATGATTACAAACCAAAGACTTCTTGCGCCATAATAAAAAAATATATTACTGATGCTAAAATCCATTCCAATAAATAATAATAATGGGTGAGCAATGATGCAAATTAAAATTATAATTGATGTGACGTGAACAAACCAGTCAAAATCAATATATTCCTTAAGCCAATCTTCAAATACCCCACACAAAGAATGAAACCATAGTAAGATAAAAGCTATGAGCCCAAATAATGGAAATAGATTTAATGACCACGTATTAAGGTTAAAATCCCATTGCAATGTTTGGATTCTAACCCATAAAGGGTATATTAGGGCTAGCCAAGCTAAAATTATGATGAAAACCTTAGTAATTTTTTTATTCATATTTTTATATTAACACAGGCTGTTAAAATCTGCACCAAGCAAGAATGTGTATATGGTTAATATGAAATAAACTAGTCATTTTATTGTATTAATATTATGGGTTTTATTATTTGTCAGTAGTTTTGCGCTAATATGGTATATTAAGGTATGGAAGAGCAAGAAAAAAACGATGAACAAATTGTCGAATTAATTCAATCGGGTAGGGTTGAACTTTTTGGTGTATTGATAAATCGCTACGAGAAAAAGTTATTGCGCTATGCTGGCAAGATGCTGGATGATTATGGGGATAGGCAGGATGTTGTGCAGGAAATTTTTATTAAAACTTATATTAATATCCAAAGTTTTGACACGAAAAGGAAATTTTCTTCGTGGTTATACCGTATTGCTCATAATGAGATTGTTAATGTGTTTAAAAAAAATAAACGCCTAAGGTTTTTACCAATCTTCGATTTAGATACTTTTTTCCCGCAATTTACCAAGGATAAAAGTGACTTTTATTTAGAGGCAGAAAGAAGAGAAATGCAAAAAATCATTGAGTTTGGTCTTAATAAATTAGATAGAAAATACAGGGAATCAATTATTTTATATTATTTAGAGGAATTTAGTTATAAAGAAATTGCCGATATTTTAAAGATTCCTATTGCAACCGTGGGCGTAAGAATTAAGCGTGCAAAACAAATATTAAAAATTATTTTTGAAAAACAAGGATATAAAAATGATTAGCCAAAATAACGATCAAAATAGTAATACTAAAGATAAGATTCTAGATCAAATTAAAGAAGGAAGAATTAAAATGAAGCCTAGAGTATTTTTTGTTGCTAAAACAGTAATTTTTATATTAAGCACTGTTGTTGTATTGCTATTTCTTATATATCTATCTAGTTTTATTGTATTCTCGCTAAGAGTTAGTGGTGCATTATTTTTACCGATTTTTAGTTTTTTAGGAATAAGGGTTTTGCTTGTATCATTGCCATGGCTACTGATTTTTTTAACAATTTTTTTAATTATTTTATTAGAAATTTTTGCCGAACGCATTTCTTTTATTTATAAAAAACCGGTAATTTATTCTTTGCTGGCAATAATTGTTATGATATTGGTGGCAGGTTTTGTAATTGGGTTTAGTTCTTTGCATGTGCAATTATTAAGCAATGCCAAAGAGGGGAGATTGCAATTTATGAGTCCACTTTATAGTGATTATGGAATGCCTAAGTTTGGTAAAATTCATAATGGATATGTGGTTGAATTAATCAATGACGGTTTGGTTATTGAAACCCCTAATTACGAGATTCTTAAAGTATTAGCTGGCGATAAAATGAAAGAAAATTTAAAAGAAGATGATTTGGTGCTTGTTGTTGGAGAAAGGAAAAACAATATTGTTAAGGCTGTTATACTTAAAAAGATTAATGAAAATGATGATTTTTTTCCTTTGCGTAAAAAGAGGTCAAAAAATTCACCTTTGCTAGATAGGTAGGATATGTTTTGTTGTTATGAAATAAAATTGTAAATTAATTGTAATAATAAGTGAGGCTGGTAAAAATTCAAACTGAGCGTCGAAGTAGGTTTTAGTTTTTACCAATCTTATTCGACCCTGAATGCTATGTTATGAGCATATTGTCAGGAAAACTTTACAATATTATTTACAATAAAAAAATGAAAAATAAATATCTTATATATGTTGCTACTCCCGCGATAACACTGGCTACTCTTGGTGTTATTATGGCAAGTAGTGTTTCTGCTTCTACTGCAATAGAAACGCAAAACCCGATGCAAAACTTAGTTAATGCAATTGCGCAAAAGTTTAACATAAACCCAGTTGATGTTCAAAAAGTTTTTGATGAACAAAAATCTCAAATGCAGGTAAAAATGCAGGAAAAATTCACCGATAAAATAAAGCAAGCTGTTGCCAGTGGCAAATTAACTCAAGATCAGGCTAATAAAGTTATTGCTAAACGAGCTGATCTAGAATCAAAAGAATTAGATTTTAAAAATAGTTTGAATGGTAAAACAAAATCAGAAATTAAATCTATGCGTAAAACTCAGATGACAGAATTAAAACAATGGTCAGATGATAATAATATTCCAATGAAATATCTTTTAATTGGTGGCCCTAGAGGAGAAAGAGGTCATATGAAAACTGGTTTTGGTGACAAGAATTAAATCTTTAATGATTGCAAAAAAAATCGCCACTTGGCGATTTTTTTTGCAATCTGTCTTAAAATTAAGATAAATGTTTGGAAACTAATTTTGTCATTTCAAACATATTAACCACTGCCTTGCCTCCAAATACTACTTTTAATTTATCATCAGCAACTATATTTCTTTTATTTTGTGGATCTTGAAGATTATTTTTTTTGATATACAACCACAATGCTTTTACTACTTCTGAACGTGGCATTGGACCTTTTCCGACTACTGCTTCCAAATCAGCAGTTAGTTTCATTGGCTTCATGAAAGCCGAATTTGCTTTTGCTGGCATAATATTTTTTTCGATGTGACATCGGTAATTAACCTTAAATCACGCCGAGATTATTTTAATAATATATCTACAAAGCTATTATCTCATATATTTTGGTTTAAAACAACTGTTGGGATATTTTTGAGTTATTTTTTTAATGATTAAGCTTTTTGGTGGAGTAAATAATTTGCATAAGATGGACTAGACAAATAATCTCTTAAATGATATTCTGAAAATAAAATAGTCACTAAAATTTTTTTTAGTAAATAATACACAGGAAGGTTTGATTTAAATTAGTTCTTAATAAATGTGCCTGCTCACTTTTTTTAAGCGCGACAGCAGGGTCGCCAACAAGGAAAATAAGATGAAAAGGAAATATCGTTTGTTGGTAATATCGGTGCTCGTTTTAGCACTAGTGATATTAGTTACCCTCGTTTCTGTTGCGCGCAAGGAAGCATTGGTAACAATGGTAGAGAAGATTGTCTTATCAATGATTGGTGCGGGTTTGGCACTCCTTGCTCAGTTTTTGCTTTACTTAATAAAAAGCAATGTTTTTGGCTCATGGAGTATTGAGATTTTTTTGAACGGTGAAATGCTGGAAGGTGAAAAAGAAAATCTCAGTACCAAGGACGCAGAAATTATTATTAAGTATGATAGGGCTTGGTGGTTGGTATTTTTTCTTGATGGCCTGCCAAGCGTGCGTAAGGACTTGGAGGCAGAACAGTTATTGCGTAGCTATTGTGCATCTTTGGGATTGGTAAGAGGCGATGTTAGAAATTTTGTTACTATTGATAAATCCCGTAAAGTAGTGACGGTAAAGTTGACCCCAGCTCAACTTATTGCTTATGTTAATTAGTTTTTTTGCAAGTCCATACATTTAATAATGTTTGGACTTGCCCCTTAATTTTACGATTTTAATAAAAATGAAAAAAAATAAATATACTATAATACTTTTTTATAAATTCATAAAGATTAAAAATCCGGAATTTTTTCGTGATAAACAAAAAGGTATTGCCCAAAGTTTTGGTTTGACGGGTCGTATGCTGGTTGCAACAGAAGGAGTCAATGCTACATTTGAAGGTCAATCAGAAAATATTAAAAAATATATTAAAAAATTAAAAACACAAAGTATTTTTAAAGATGTGGTTTTTAAGTATAGCGTGGGAAATGGCAAGGCTTTTACGAAATTACAGGTTAAAGTCAGGCCAGAGGTGGTGACATTGGGAGTGGGGGATTTGAATATTAAAAAAGATACGGCGCCTTTAGTGACCGCAAGTAAGCTAGAAAGTATGTATGTTAAAAAGGAAGATTTTGTGGTGTTGGACTTGCGTAATGATTTTGAAATTCAGGCTGGATATTTTGAAAAAACCGTCAATCCTAATTTAAGAAAATTTAAAGATTTGCCAGCTAAAATTAAAGAGTTATCTTACCTAAAAAATAAAAAAGTGGTAGCAGTTTGTACTGGCGGGATTCGCTGCGAAAAAGCTACGGTTTTACTTAAAAAGGAGGGGTTTAATAATTTGTATCAGCTTAAGGATGGCATCCATACTTATATGAAAAAATATCCGGGCAAGCATTTTAAGGGATCATTATTTGTTTTTGATAATCGTATGATAACTCCGGTAGTTGCCGGCGCCAAGCGAGATGTTGTGGGGCAATGCAATTATTGTCAAATAGCCTGTGAAGAATTTTATAATGATGACTCTGTCAGGCCGTCACGGAAAGTAATTTGTTGTGATGGTTGTATTGTGCGACATAAAAAGCTTAGGCCCGCTATCCCATTATAATTTGGTCTTTATATGTAATTGATACTGTTTGCATCTTGATAAGATTTTGTTTTTTGTTATCATTAATTTATTATTTATCGCCCAAGGTTAGTTTCATATTTTTTATCTAGGGTCAAAATGCAATCGTATTTTGGCCTTCTTTTTTTAAAAAGACTTAATTTTTATCGCAGGCTAAATTGCAAAATAAATTTGACTAAGCAGGTTTTCTTTGTTAAAATTCTAAATATTGTAGTTGATTTGCAGGCTTAGTATTATCTTGTATAGCTCTTATGGAGGGCCCGTAGTTCAGTGGTAGAACGCTGTCCTGATAAGACAGAGGTCAAAGGTCCGATTCCTTTCGGGCCCACCATAAGAGACTAAACACATAAAATGAAAATTAATAAAAAGTTTACCTCAATATTGATTCTAGTTTTAGTGGTATTTTTAGGTTTTGGTTTATATAAATTTTATTTCTCAACTAATAGGAATCAAGAAAAAATAAATACCGATAATAAGGAGCAGGCTTTGCCACCTCAGCAAATCAATGCGGATGATAGTGTTAAGCCTAATATAAAAACTAATTTGCCTAGTGGAGTTAAAGCACAAGGATCTGGTCAGGGTACATTAATGATTTGTTCGGACCGTTGTGGTGATGGCGTTTGTCAGGCTGTTGCAGATCCTAAGTGTCCAAGTGGTGACTTTGAGTGCGTTTGCCTTGAAACTAAGTCTGATTGCCCTGTAGATTGTAAATAGCATTTAATTATTTGTAAAATTGGGTTTTAAAATTTTACGTGTATTAAATGAATGGCTATGAAAAACGTAAATAAGATAGTTTTAACCGTTGCGGGTGGAGCTATTATTATCGGCCTTTTTATTTTCAGTGACATTGCTAATAAATTTGTTATTGAAAATATTGACACTAAAAATAATAAAAAATCTCTCAGCAGTAATATAGTTGCAAATATTGATAAACCAACGGGCGCATGTCTAGCTGAGAATGAAGTTATAGTTACTAAGGTAATTGATGGCGATACTTTAATAGTTGAAGGTGGTTATCATATAAGGCTTTTAGGTATTGATGCCGACGAAAAAAATTATCCATGCTATCAGTCTGCCAAGAATCGTTTAGAGGAGCTTGTGTTAAATAAAAAAGTCACATTAGAGAAAGATCATACTGATATTGATCAATACGGGCGTTGCTTAAGGACTATTTTTTTGGAAGATAAAAATATTGGCGTTCAATTAGTTGGTGAGGGTTTGGCTGTTGCTCGCTCATATAATACCGATGTTAAACATAGTGTGGAAATTGCTAAATCTGAAAAACAGGCGATAGATAATAGAGTGGGCTGCAAGTGGGGCAGGTGATTGTTATTTTAAAGATATTTTATTATTTAAACAGGTATAAAACTATAGATTTTACCAAGCCACGCGGAAATTAATCTAGATTTAATCAGAAATGATTAACATAGCTCTGTTTTAAATTCCAGGTGGTTTGGCAATTCTTACGGAGCAAAGGTAATGAAAATTATTGTCAAAACCAAGCCCGGATCAAAGGAGAATAAAATAGAAAAAATTGATGAGGCTAATTACATTGTTCACGTCAAAGAACCACCTATTAATGGACGCGCTAATGTGGCGTTAATTAAATTATTAGCCGAATATTTTGATGTTAGTCCATCATTGATTGAAATTATTTCTGGATATATGGCTAGAATAAAAGTGATTGAAATAAATAACTAGCATTAAATTTTGCGTAAAAAAATAACCAATATTAATCTATTGGTTATTTTTTATGTCAATCTTGATTTTTTTATAACGAAAGGTAAACTATAATTAATGAAATCAAAGAAAAGATTGGTAGGTAAAAAGGGAAAATCTAGAAGGTTGGTGACTAAACCAATTAAGTTTTTGGCTAAAAAAATATTGAGTAAAAAAAGTGTCGCTAAAAAGCCAGTGTTGAAAGTTAAGCCGATTAAAAAAAATTTAAAAAGAAAGGTTATCGTAAAAAATAAAATTCAAAAATCTGAAAAAAAGCAAAATCGTGATTCTTTTGTTGCCGAATCATTTTTTAAGGCCAAGATAAAAGTTATTGGTATTGGTGGCGGTGGCGGGTCAATTGTTTCCGAAATTGGCCGATCTTTGCACAAGGCCACTTTTGTGGTGGCAGATACTGATGTGAGGGCATTTAAAAAAAGAGCCGGAATTAAATATTTTTTATTTGGCCAAGAATTAACTCATGGCCTTGGAACTGGAGTTAATCCAGACTTAGGTCAAAGAGCTGCTGAGCAGGAAATTGAGAAAATCACTAAATTTTTTAATGATCAAGATATTGTAATTTTTATTGCTTCATTGGGTGGTGGTTTAGGGTCTGGAGCGACTAAGGTTTTTGCCAAAGCCACTGAAAATTTTAATGGTATTACTCTTGGAATTTTTACTTTGCCATTTAAATTTGAGGGTGCTAAAAAATATAATATCGCCTTAAGATCTTTGCGGGAATTACGTAAACTTTTAAACGTTTCTATTACAATTCCTAACGAGAGAATTTTTAAGATTATTGATGAAAATACTGCAATTACCCAAGCATTTTCTATTGTTAATAAAAGCCTGATTGAATCTTTGGAAAGTTTAATTGATTTAATTTATAGTCCGGGAATTATTAATATTGATTTTGCCGATCTGCGCGCCATTTTGCAAGGCAAGGGGAATTTAGCTTTTTTAAATACCGCTGAAGCTTCGGGTAGTAATCGGGCGCAGATTATAGCCGAAAAAATTTTACACAACCCATTGTACCAGCAAAATAGCTTTATTGCTCAAAAAATTCTTTTTAATATTTCCGGTGGCGCATCGCTTGGTATGATGGAGGTGGATAGTATTAGTAAGTCAATTTCAGAAAAAAACCCTAAGGCTAAAATAATTTTTGGAATTTCTAAAAATCCTAAGCTTAAAAATAAAATCAAAACAACACTTTTAATGACTGGAGAAAACTCTGATGCGATCAGTGTTGTGGAAAAAATAAAATCAAAGATTGGTAAAGTTAAAAAAGAAAGAGTAGAAATTATTAGTAAAGTTGTCACTAAAATTTCTAAAAAATCTCTTAAAAAGCAAGATAAGGGCGTTGCTGGACTTGCAAGTTTGCAACCGATTTTTGATGATAGTCTTTTGTCGGATTTGGTAGAGAAAAAAAAACAGGTAGCAGGGTCGGCTTACGGAGATATTTCTTTGCGATTGCCTTTAATTGACGAAGCTGAAATCAAAAATCAATTAACTGAAAAAAATAATCGCCTAAATATTGTCGAATCTTTGCCAAAACGAAAAAAAGCTATTAGGAGATCCGGTTTAGATATTAAAAAGGCGGAAGAGTTAGAGGAGAGCAAGCAATCACTTCAGGAAAAAGAGTGGGAAATACCAGCCTTTTTGAGACTTAAAAAGTAAAACTATAAATTTTAAAATTATGGAAGAACAATTTAATGTAAAAAAAGCCATTATTCCTATTGCTGGTATGGGTACACGGTTTTTGCCTTTATCTTTAGCGATCTCTAAAGAATTTTTCCCTTTAGTTGATAAGCCAATTATTCAATATATTATTGAGGAGGTTAAAAAATCTGGCATTAATGAAATTGTTTTTGTGGTAAGTCCAAAACAAAAAATGATTTTTAATTATTTAAAAAAATATCCAGATTTAGAAAAAATTTTAGTTAAACGAAAAAAAGAAGAACTAGTTAGGGAGCTGAAAGATTTTGAGCAAATGTTTGAAGGAATTAATTTTTCTTTTGTAGTTCAAAAAAATCCTCAGGGTGACGGTCACGCAATTTTGCAGGCCGGAAAATTAATTGGCTCGGAATCAGTTGCCGTATCATTTGGCGATGATATAATTGATGATCAAGATCCAGCTTTACTTCAATTAATGAATGTTTTTAAAACTTGCAACGCTCCAGTAATTGCTTTAAAATCTTTACCTAAGGAAAAAATCCCTGCCTACGGATCTGTTGTTGTGGAAAAAATTGCGAATCGTTTATATAAGATAAAAAAAATCATTGAAAAGCCAAATTTATCTCAAATTCAATCTAATTTGGTGGCGGTGGGTAAATATGTTTTGACTCCAGATACTTTTGAGTATCTTAAAAATGCTAAAACATCTGAAAAGGGAGAGATAATTTTGGGTGAAGTTTTTGAGAAAATGCTTAATGATGGCAAGACAATATATGGTTATGAAGTAAAGGGGGAATGGCTTGAATGTGGAGATAAGGCTAAATGGCTAAAATCATTTTTGTATTTAGCTCTTAAGGATGCTCGTTTTGGTCCGGAACTTAGAGAATACATTAAATCATTAAAGTAGAATTATTTTATATGCAAAAAGTAGCGATTTTTGATATAGATGGGACGATTTTTCGTTCTAGTCTCCTGATTGAATTAACAGAAGCGATGGTTTCTGAGGGAATTTTCCCGAAAAAAGTTTTGGATGCGTATCAAAAACAACGCAATGAGTGGTTGAATCGCAAAGGATCATATCATAATTATGTTATGGCTGTGGTTAAAACTTTTGAAAAAAATATCGTTGGTGTTGATTATCTTGATTTCACTCGCGTTGCAAAAAAAGTTATTAATTCTCAAAGGGATCGGGTTTATCAATATACGCGCGATTTAGTGGCTAAATTAAAAAAGAAAAATTATTACCTACTTGCAATAAGTCATTCACCTAAGGAAATTTTGGATGAATTTTGCTCTAATCTAGGTTTTGATAAAGTTTACGGGAGAATTTATGAGTACGACGCTCGTAAAAAATTTACTGGTAAAACTTTATATGTGGATTTGATTTCTAATAAGTCAAATATTTTACGCAGGTTTGTTGAAAAAGAAAATTTAAGTTTATCTGGATCGTTTGGGGTTGGGGATTCTGAAAGTGATATTTCTTTTTTAACTTTTGTAGAAAACCCCATTTGTTTTAATCCCAATAAAAAGCTATATAATCACGCTAAAAAAGCTAAGTGGAAAATTGTAGTGGAAAGAAAAGACGTGATTTATTTTTTATAACAATATTTTGAGAAATCATGACAGAAAATAAAAAACCAGACAAATATAATGCAGTCTGGGTTTCACACTCATCAATTAACGACTTTTTAAAGTGTCCCCGCGCTTATTTTTTGCGTAATATTTATCGTAATCCAAGAGGAAAAAAAATAAATTTAGTAAATCCTCATTTGTCATTGGGAATTGCTGTGCATGAAACCTTGGAAGGTTTGCTTAAATATAAAGCTTCAGAGCGTTTTTTGGTGCCATTAATTGATGTTTTTGATCAAAATTGGAAAAAAGTATCTGGTAAAATTGGTGGTTTTAAAAGTTTTGATGAGGAGATGTCTGTTAAAGATCGCGCCAAAAAAATGATCGAGAGGGTGGATGCTCATCGTGGACCACTGGAAAAATTGGCAGTAAAATTAAGGGAGCATAAAAATAATATGCCACCAAATTTTTATTTATCAGAAAAAGATAATATTATTTTGTCCGGAAAAATTGATTGGCTACAATATTTACCAGAATCTGATTCAATTAAGGTGATAGATTTTAAAACTGGTAAAAACGATGAAGAAAAGGAATCCTTGCAATTGCCAATTTATGCTTTATTGTTAAATGCCTTGCAGGGGAGAAAAGTTTCTGGCGCGGCGTATTGGTATATTGATAGAAATAACGAGCCAACAGATGTTGCTTTGCCTGATATTTTAAGTGCGCATAATAAAGTTTTAGTGGTTGCAAGGCAAGTAAAGTTAGCAAGAGAAAAAGGCGTATTTGAATGTCCTAATGGCGCAAAGGGATGTTTTGCTTGCAAGCCGTTTGAGAAAATTTTAAAAGGTGAAGCAGAGCTTGTGCTTGTAGATGAGTCTCGTAAAACTGAAATTTATATGGTGTAATAACCTACTTATACTTCATTTAAGATAATTCCAATAGATAAAATGGATCAAAATCAGGCACTTGATATTTTAAAAATGGGTCACAATGTTTTTTTAACTGGATCTCCTGGATCGGGAAAAACTTTTTTATTAAATCGTTATATTGATTATTTAAAAAATCACAACAAGGCGGTGGCAATCACAGCTTCTACGGGAATTGCTGCCACTCATATGAATGGCATTACTTTGCATTCGTGGTCTGGTATTGGAATTAAAGACTCAATTACCGATACAGAAGTTAGATCTTTAGCAAAAAGAAAATATTTAATTAAGAGAATTAAGGCCACTAAGGTTTTAATTATTGATGAGGTTTCAATGTTAAAAGCTGGTCAGTTTGATGCTGTTGAAAAGATTTGTCGGATTTTTAAGGGAAGTTTTTTGCCTTTTGGCGGTATTCAGGTGATTTGTTCTGGGGATTTTTTTCAATTACCTCCTATTGAAAAAAACAGTGACGAAATTAACTTTATCTCCGATTCACGAGCATGGAAAGAGCTAGATATTAAAATTTGTTATTTGCAGGGCCAGTTTCGGCACAAAGATAACACCTTATCTGACCTACTAGATAATATTCGCAAAAATAATATTGAAAAGTCAAAACAAATTTTACAATCTGGTTTTAATCAAAAAGGTAATACTGAAAATTCGGTTTATACAAGACTATACACTCATAACGCAGACGTTGACCAAATTAATAATCAAGAATTAGAAAAAATTCCGGAAAAAGAGTTTGTTTTTCAAATGACTTCTACGGGGCCAAAAGATATTGTTGATTCCCTTAAGAAAAGTTGTTTATCACCAGAAACCTTGGTTTTAAAAAAAGGCGCGCTAGTAATGTTTATAAAAAATAATTTTGAACAAGGCTATGTTAATGGCACGCAGGGAAAAGTAGTGGATTTTGACGTTATGGGTATGCCAATTATAGAAACTCTAAATGGTAAAAAAGTGTTGGTAGAAAAATCAGTTTGGAATATTGAAGATGAGAATAATTTTTCAATCGCACAAATTCGTCAATTACCATTAAGATTGGCCTGGGCCATAACGGTACATAAAAGCCAGGGTATGAATTTAGATTCTGCTCAAATTGATTTATCAAAATGTTTTATTAAGGGTATGGGGTATGTAGCGCTCTCAAGATTGAAAACATTTTCCGGGCTTTCCTTAATCGGTGTTAATGATTTAGCATTACAAGTTAATGATAAGGCTTTAAAAATGGATAATGATTTTAAAAAAGGGTCGGAGGTGGTTTTGGCTGATTTTAAAAAGTTAAGTTTTAATTATATCGGCACGGTGCAAAAAAAATTTATTAGTTAAAATATTAAAATTTAAAAAAATGGATCTAAAAAATAAAACAATTATTCTTACTGGCGCCAATAGAATTGGTCAAGATGTGGCAAAGGCTTTAAAGGATCGGGGTGCTAATTTGGTGATTACTTATTTTAAAGATATAAAAGAGGCAGGTCCGCACGGATTTGCGGTGCAGGCAGATGTTTCTAAGAAATCTGATATTGTGCGACTTACTCAGGAAGCTAAAAATAAATTTGGTCGGATTGACGGCTTAATTCATATGGTGGCTATTTATGAAAAATCTAAATGGTCTGACTTGGATGAGAGTCAATGGGATAAAAATATGAATGTTATTGCTAAAAGCTCATATTTGTTAGGTAAAATTATTGGTGACGAATTACTTAAAAATAATGGGTTGTTACGTGGTAAAATGATTCTTTTTTCGGATTGGTCGGTGCTAGAAAGTCCCTATCAAGATTATTTGCCCTATAACACTGCCAAATCTGCGATTGTTGGTCTAACTAAGTCCTTAGCCAAAGAATTGGCTCCGCATATTTTGGTAAATGTTATTGCCCCTGGGCCAATGTTAAGGCCACCAGATTTGTCAGATCAGGAAAACGAAGAGGTTTTAGCTGGTACGCCATTAAAGCGGTGGGGTGGAGCAGAAGAAATTACTAAAGGGGTATTATATTTATTGGATGCAGATTTTGTGACAGGTACGATTTTAACAATTGACGGCGGAAGAACAATTGCATAGTCTTTAAAATTTTTTGTGAATTAAAAACTGCACAATTTGTGCAGTTTTTTAGTATACATAAAATTAAAATCCTAGCACTTCATTAACAATAATAATTCTTACTTTTCTCTGCATAAAAGATGGCTCTTTTTTAAAAATTAAAATTTTTGAAGGATAGGTGTGGGCGTTAAATTTCTCCATTAAATTTTTATCTTCTAGTGGTATTACATATTCGTCTAATCTTTTTAGGCCCTCGTTAATTGTTGCGACAATTTTTTGCGCGCCGACAACAAAAATTAGATTTGTTGATGTATATGCAATATGTGGTAATTGACTACCGCTATTTGAAGCAATAATAAATTCCCCGGTTTTTGAAAGTGCGTGCACAGATCCCAGATAATAATCTGATAGTACTGCCTGCTTTCTTAATAGGGCTTGTTTTTCTGGATTTTTTTCTTCTAAAATATTTTTATGCAGGTTATTCCAACTATGATTGTCAGTTTTTAAATAATCTATAAATCCTATTTGCTCCAAAGTCTTTGAGGAGCCGTTCATAATTGAGGCTCTAGCTGGAATTAATTCTTTAATTTTATCCAGCGCCTCTTGTTTGTTTTGCACAAAAATTCCTTCTATATTATTGTTAGACAAATTTTTTAACACTTCATTGATTATATTGTTGCTAGCAACTGTATTATAATTCATATTATTTTATTTGATTTTTAATTTTTTGTATCAAAAACTATTTTTCCGTCGTCAAGTCTTATAATTTTTTGTGCCAACATAGCATATTGTTCTTCATGGGTAACCATAATAATAGTTTGTCCTTGCCGATGCAATTCTTGGAAGATATCTAATATGGCTTTAGATGATTCGTTATCTAAATTGGCAGTTGGTTCATCGGCAAATAATATTTTTGGTTTGTGGGCAATAGCCCTCGCAATTGAAGTGCGTTGTTGTTCTCCGCCCGATAAGTGACTAGGTAAGTTATAAAAACGATGAGAGAGTCCAACCTTAGTTAGCGCTTCCTTGGCAATGGTGTTGGCAGTTTTTTTACTAATACCCTGCATTAAAAGTGGCAAAACAACATTTTCAAGTGCGGTAAGTTCTGGTAGCAATGCGTAATCCTGAAAAACGTAACCGCATTGAGTCAAGCGAAATAATATTCTTTCCTGTGAACTCATGGTGCTAGTGTCTCTGCCATTAATGATAATTTGACCTGAAGTTGGATAGTCAAGCAATGACATCTGGTATAAAAATGTGCTTTTTCCGCTACCGGATCTACCCATAATCACAATAAACTGTCCGTTTTCGGCTCTAAAATCAATACCTTTAAGTACCTTGGTTTCTGCATCACCATCCTTAAATGTTTTAATTAAATTTTTTGTTTGAATCATCGTTTGATTTTTAGTTTCTTCCTAAAATACTATCGAGTGTATTTTTTCTAACAATCATTCTGGCTGGAATGTAGCCGGCGATTAGAGTTGCAAAAACTAAAAGCCCAACTCGAATCAGAGTTTCTAAAAATGGCGCCACTAAAATACCATCAGAAAACGGAAAGTTAATTGGGTGAGCTAAAAATAGCGGGACCAATCCAAGGTAAACAATTAAAAGTCCAATGCTAGAACCTAGTATTGCGTAAAACATTGATTGAAAAATATAAGCAATTTCAATGGCTTGACCGTTAATACCAATGCCTTTTAAGATACCAATAAATTTGCGACGAGTAATAGCATTAATAAAAATAACAATAAAAATAGTAATAGCGGCAACCACCAGTCCAATTGAACTTAGTGCGTTTCCCAGCATAGCAAAGGTGGCAATAATATCTTTAAGAAATTTTGGTTGTGCGTCCACATAGGTTTGCACCTTGGCGCTCTTGTTAACACCAGCTAAAATCAGGGTGCTTTTGATTTTTAGAGGATCGGTATTTTGTTTAAGATTTATGGCAATTTGAGTAGCGTTGCCATCATTGCGTCCAATTAAATTTTTAACTTCACTGTCTATCATAAAAAGACCCATGCTAACATTATCAACTTTACTTTTTAAAATTCCCTTAACTGTTACTTCTTTAATTACATCTCCTAAAATAATTCTTATCTTAGTTCCAACGCCAACATTTTCAAGCGCGGAAAACCCCGGATTATCTACTGGCACGTATTGTTTTAATAAAAAATTACCAATTAAAACTTGATCATAATCACTAGAATTCAAATAAGAACCTTCGGTAACATGACCTGCAAGTCCGGTTAATTGGTTTTCTTTGTCCGGATTAATACCGATTAATTGAGCAGAAGCAGTATTGGATTTATCGCTAGTTTTTTTAGTTTGATAATTAGCTTCTAAAATTACTCCCTTATTAAATCTAACGCTAACTTGATTTATGTCAGGTATATTTTTTAATAAATTAACAATATTGGGACTGTTTTCAATATAATCCTTATTGGCCAGGCTAGAAATAATAATATCGCCGGTGTATTGTTTGTGCCAAGCTGATATTGATCCTTCAATTAATCCCACTAAAATGCCAGAAACCACAACTAAATTTAAAAACGTTAAAACCATCACAAATACAATTAATCCAGTTGTCCACCAACTAGATCTCTTAATTTGACGAAAGGCTAAAAATAAGCCAATTTTTGAGTTTAGGATTAATTTTTCAAACATTTTTTAGGCTCAATGCAATTTATTTTACTATTACAATATTCCCGTCTTGCAGTCCACTTATAATTTCAATGTTGCCATTAAAAGACACTGAACCAGTTTCAACTTTTGCTTCATTAATATTTTCGCCGTTTTTTACGTGCACAAATTTTTGACCATTTCGGTAAATTATTATTCCTTGTGGTACGGAAATTACGTTAGATTTTTTTAGAGTGGTAATAACTATATTTCCAGTCATACCAGATTTAATACGATTATCATCGTTATTGATAAATTCAAGCATTACTTTGTAGGTTGAAACACCATCTTTAATGGTCTCAGCCGGATCAATAGAAATAACCTTAGCTAAAAATTCAGCATCACCATAGGAGTCTAAAATAATTTTTGCTTCCTGGCCAACTGAAATTAATGAGATATTAATTTGCGGTATAAAACTTTCAATTTCAAAATTATTTTTACTGATAACCGATATTGCTGTATTGGCTGAAGAAAAAATGCCTCCCACTTTGGCATTAACGACAGTAATAATTCCATTAATAGGGGAGTATATTCTTTTTTTGTTTAGTTGAGCCACTACTTGTTGTAAGCTAGCCTTAGCTTGATCTATTTGCGCCTGATAAACTGCAATATCAGATAATCTGGGAGGAGACTTTTTAAGAGTCAAAGCATTTTGGGCCTGAGTGATTGCCACTTTGTATGAGGCAATGCTTGCTCCAATAGTTGATAGGGAACTAAGATTGGTTGTGATAGTGTTTTTTTGAGTATCTAAAGTATTTTTATCTGTGGTGGAAACTCGTAAATAATACACCCCTTCTTCGCATTGTTGACGCACAATTTGCAAGCTAGACAAAGTATTATTTAGATCAATATTTAGTCTTGATATCGCGCTATCAATATTTTCACTAGAACTTTTAGCATCTTCTAAATACTTTTTAGCGATGTCTAAGCTATCGCTAATAACTCTTTTACTGTCCTGTACCTTTATCCCTTGAATGTCTGAAGCATAAAAATAAGTATTCTGCATATATGAAACGGTGGTGTAGGCATTATAAATTGCATTGTATGCGTTATCTAAGGTTGCTAGAGCGCTAACTTGAGAATTGGTAAGATTTTGTTTCGCAAAAGTAACAGCATCTTGTGCAATTTGAACATCTTCAGGTGAGGCGCCGGCTAAAAGTTGTTTTAATTTAGCCTCTTGTAAATCTACTCCGGCCTGCATTTGTGAAAATTGAGCTTGCAGTTCGCCGTTATTTTGACTGGCAAGTAATTGACCAGCATATACACTGTCGCCGATTTTTACTGGCACAAAAGATACTTGACCAGCCTCTTGAAATGACAAGTTTAAATTTTCTTTAGCCGTGATTTTTCCTGATGCCGAAACTTCCTGCAAAAAATCAGCCGGATGAACTGTTAGTAATTCTTGTTCATTCTTGCTATTAAAGAATAAAAAATATCCCGCCACGATCAGGACAATAGTGATGGTTGTAAATATAATATATTTTCTGCTCAGTAATTTTTTAAAATTCATGTTTGTATTTTTTAGGTTATTTACCTTGTATTTAGTTTTAATACTCTACCATAAAAATATAGTTTTTGGTAGGGGCGAGGGTTAGTAACCATATTATTGTTTGACATTTAATAATTTTTAGTATACAATCAAAATATGAATAATTCAAATATAGATAATAAAGAAAAAACCACTATCCCGGTAAATACTGCTCAAAATCAAGGTAATGGTTTTGCTGGCCTTGGTGTGTCGGAAAACATTTTAGCAGTATTGGAACAATTAAAATTTATTGCCCCAACCCCAATTCAGCATAAAGCTATTCCTGTAGCTGTTGAGGGTAAGGATGTGGTAGGAATTGCGCAAACGGGTACTGGTAAATCTTTGGCCTTTGGAATTCCCTTAATTCAAAGATTAATGCAAATGCCTGATAAAAAAGGTTTGGTTATTTTGCCAACCCGAGAATTAGCCGACCAAATTGCAATTACCTTAATGAAAATTGGGCGGTCATTTGGCTTGCGAGTCGCAGTATTGATTGGAGGTGCGTCTATGTATCAGCAAATCCAGCAATTGCGTTACAATCCTCATATTATTATTGGTACTCCAGGGCGAATCAACGATCATATTAAACAAAAAACCTTAAATCTTGGTAGCGTTGCGATTTTAGTTTTAGATGAAGCGGATTGTATGTTTGATATGGGTTTTGCTCCACAAATTAAGCAAATTTTACTTTCAGTGCCAAAAGAGCGTCAAACCTTGTTATTTTCTGCGACAATGCCAGATTCCATTATTAAAATTGCAACTTTACATATGAAGCTTCCTGTCCGAGTAGAGATTGCGCGTCAGGGTACGACCGCGGAAAAAGTTGAACACGAATTATTTTTTGTCAAAAAAGATTATAAAATTCGCCTATTAGAAAAACTGCTAGCCGAATATAAAGGTAGTGTATTGGTTTTTTCTCGTACTAAACATGGCGCCAAAAAAATCTGCGACCAGTTAATTGATAGAAAATTTACTGCGACAGAAATTCATTCTAATCGAACATTGTATCAACGTCGTCAGGCTTTAGATGGTTTTAAGTCTGGTAAATTTAGGGTTTTGGTGGCCACAGATATTGCTTCACGCGGTATTGATGTTAAGGGTATTGAACTTGTAGTAAATTTTGATTTACCAGAAAGCCCTGGAGATTATGTGCATAGAATTGGACGCACGGGTCGCGCAGGTATGACAGGCAAAGCCATTTCTTTTGTTATGCCAGAACAAAGAAGCAAGGTTCGTGAAATTGAGCGCTTAATTCGCTCAACTATTCCAATTTTGCAATTGCCAGATTTGCCACAAGCCCAATACGTGCCAAATACTCCTCAGCAAAATTTTATTTATAAAAAAAATACTGCTTTTGAAAAAAACACGCCGTTAAATCATAAATATAACCCCCGACCAAAAAGCAATTTTAATCCGCGTCCGTTTAAAAAAAAGTTTGGTAGGTAATATTTATAAAAAAACTTAAACTGCCAAAAAGCAGTTTTTGTTTTTACTAAATTTTAATCAATATTATTCTTATACTGTATTAGGATTTTCTTAAAAAATACTATATAATAAATTTATGGATAATCAAGAAAATAGAAATTTTATTTTGCAATATGTCCAGCCCGCACTTTTGGGTTTAATGGACGGGTCGGTTTCTACTTTAGCGCCATTATTTGCCGCCGCTTTTGCCACTAAATCACCTCACATTGCGCTGTTAATTGGTGTGTCGTCTGCGGTTGGAGCTGCTATTAGTATGGGTTTTGCCGAGGCATTATCTGATACAGGAATTCATACTGGCAGGGGTCACCCAATTCGTCGGGGATTTGTGACGGGAGGAATGACATTTTTGGGTGGCATTTTGCACACTGTGCCGTTTTTATTGCCAAGCCTTAATCAAGCCCTGCCATTAGCATACGCAGTGGTTGGCTTGGAATTAGTTGCTATATCTTACATTCGTTATCGTTATTTTAAAATGAGTTTTTCAATTTCGGCATTGCAGGTAGTTTTTGGTGGCGCGTTGGTGATTCTGGCCGGAATAGTTATTGGAAGCGCATAAAGTATTTTACGATGGAATTTTTAATTAATTTATTTTTTATCGCTTTTTTTCTAAATTTATTTTATGAATTAGTTCATAGTGTTTTGTACACTACTTGTTTAACTGCACCATTGAAAAGATATGTTTATCTAATTTTAAAAGCTTCGTTGTTTGATGGCGTTGTTATTTGCCTAATTTATTTTTTTGGTTATTTACTGTTTCCCAGTTACTATATTGTATTTTATATTACCGCCAGTTTACTGTTTGCCTATTTTTGGGAAGTTTATTCTCTAAAAGCTGGTAAATGGGATTATGCCAAAACTATGCCTATAATTTTAGGGGTGGGAATTACTCCATTAATGCAATTGTCTGTCACAGGTTATATTTCGATTTGCATCTTAAAATATTTTTTTGTATAATTTAAAAAAATATTAATCCTAAAAATATGGAAGAACAAAACTTTGATTATTATGTGCGCCCTTTATGGCAATGGTTGCTATTAGGTGTTATTGTGGTCTTAAGTGTTTGTGGTTTAATATATTACATTTTCTTTTATGGTAAAGTTCAGGTATCTGATACAAGCTATCAACCTCCAGTTAGTATTGCAGAGCCTAAAAATGGAACTATAAAAAATAACGTGCCGATATTAAATAATATTAAAAGTTATAAAATTCAAAATATGAAAGTAGAAATTCTAAAAGAGGGAAGTGGCGCGGAAGCTAAAAGTGGTGATTTGGTGACAGTCAATTACACTGGCACATTAACCGATGGTACTAAATTTGACTCAAGTTTAAACGCCGGCAGAGATCCGTTTCAGTTTAAGTTGGGTCAAAACAGTGTAATTTCTGGCTGGGAATTGGGGGTGCTTGGTATGAAGATAGGTGAAAAAAGAAATCTTACTATTCCGCCAGAATTGGGTTATGGGGCAAGGGGTGCTGGAGGTGTTATTCCACCCAATGCTACGCTAATATTTGAAATTGAGCTTTTAAAAATCAATTAAAATTACACATTTGCTTGCTTTGACCCTAAAACACCAAGGGATTTTTACAATCCCTTGGTGTTTTTATGTTACCTTTACTGCTA
>CALRFZ010000006.1:27415-30538 GCA_943357015.1 Candidatus Staskawiczbacteria bacterium | reverse complement strand
TTGACCCTTGGAAACTAAGCCCTTTGAACCGTTTCGTTCACAAAACCCCACTTCTGTCTTCGTACAGCGGTGGGGTTATTTATTTCCAAAAATATTTCTGATATAATAAAGTCGGTAATAGGCAAATACACGGACGACCACGGTTTTCCGGTGCCGAATCCAGTATCCATACGCTGAGAATATTCCTGATTAAGGTTGGGGGTAGAGGGCGTATGCAGACACTTCAAAAAATGAAGATACTTGGTATAGAGTGCTATGGCATTGAAGATGCCGGATAAAATTCAATCCTGAGAGCATTCAAGGGATGGTGATGTGGTAGGCATTCTATATAAATCGGAACTCCGACGGCAATCTGTACGTCCGTTACCTCTACTTCAATGGTAAGTCCTGGAACTGGAACTACAACTGGCTCGACAATGACTTTAACTCCAACAATCCCGCGGCCGTCGCAGGCAACTCTCCTCATTTCTCTCCTACTTCTTTTGAATGGGAGAGTTTTCTTTTGAAAGCAGTCTTACTAACTGGCCGTTCCAACCCCCGAGCATTTTACCGACCTATTCTAATTTTAATGACAGGTCAATATATATTTTAGTATCCAACGACCTCGTTTCCCAAAGAATCATTAGTAGTATTTTCAGTACATCAGTCTTTTTGATGGCGAATACGACGTAAGGTAATTTTTTAGCAGGCTCAAGAAAACTGGCGGTAGAGATGGCTTCTATGATTTCTATAAATAAACTATCGATTCTTACGCCTAAAGAGTGTCTATGAGTTTTTGGTAGAATTAAATAATAATCATACCAAAATAAATATGCGCTTTTGGTTTTTTCTAAAATTGGCAATAGTCTGGGGGGGGATTAGAAGTATTATTTCTATGAAAATCAAATTTAGTCATGAATTTGAAGAGTTAGTTGATATGGAAAACCTAATTGATGGTTGGCAAGAATTTTTGAAAGGTAAAAAAAATAAAAAAGATGTCCAAGAATTTCAATTTCACCTCATGGATAATATATTATCACTCCATAGAGATCTTATCAATGGAAATTATAAGCATGGCGGTTATGAATGCTTTAAGATAAACGACCCAAAACCAAGAGATATACATAAGGCACTGGTGAGTGATAGACTTTTGCACCATGCGGTTTACCTGAAGTTGTATCCGTTTTTTGATAAAACATTTATTGAAGATTCTTTTTCATGTAGAATTGGAAAGGGATCTCACAAAGCAATTAATAGGTTTAGGGAATTTAGTTATATTGTTTCTAAAAACCATACAAAAATATGCTGGACTTTAAAGTGTGATATTAAAAAATTCTTTGCTAGCATTAATCAGACTATATTAATAAAAATATTAGACGAAAGAATATCGGATAAAAAAATTGTCGGCTTACTGAAAGAAATAATTGGCAGTTTTAATTCGGGTAGAAAGGAGATTGGTTTACCATTAGGGAATTTAACCTCCCAGTTATTTTCCAATGTGTATATGAATGAATTTGACCAGTTTGTAAAACACAAATTGAAAATACGGCACTACATTAGATATGCGGATGACTTTGTAATTTTATCAGAGGATAAAAATTACTTGAAAAAAATAATTCCAGTCATTGGGGATTTTTTGCAGAATAATTTAAGCCTTACCTTACATCCCGATAAGATATACATTAAGACACTATATTCGGGAGTCGATTTTTTAGGATGGTTTAATTTCCCGCATCATAAAACATTGCGAAATAAAACTAAAAATAGGATGTTGGCAAAAATTAAGGAAAATAAAAATTTAAAAACCTTAAGCTCTTATATTGGCTTGCTTAAACATGGCAGTACGCAAAAGGTAAAAGATAAAGTTTTGAAATTATATGTTAGTGGAGGTTGGGAACTTTAAGTAAATCTTGTTTGGAGGTTGAATCTATAAGATTTTTTTGTATGATATATATTGACTTTGATTTAAAGATTTGTTAAGCTGGTATTAGTTTGAGCGCAAGTGCGCTTATTATTTTAATTATCAAGTCTCAATTATCAATTATCAATCAATTTTCAAATTAATAATTATCAAAACATTGCGTTTGGAAATTAAATAATTTGAGCGTTGATTGAAAATTGATAATTGGAAATTGAAAATTCGCTCCGGTGCCTACAATTAATCAATTAATTAAAAAACCAAGAAAAGCTATAAAAGCCAAAAAGAAGGGGGTGGCTTTGCATTACGGATTTAACGCATTGCAAAACAAGCCTTCTATATATCCATCACCATTTAAAAGAGGTGTGTGCTTAAAAGTATTTACTCAAACTCCAAGAAAACCAAACTCAGCTTTAAGAAAAGTGGCCAGAGTAAAATTATCTAACGGTATGGAAGTTACGGCTTATATTCCCGGAGAAGGTCATAATTTGCAAGAACACAGTGTAGTATTAATTAGAGGTGGTAGAGTTAAGGATTTACCGGGAGTAAGATACCATATTGTCCGTGGAATTTTAGACACCGCCGGAGTAGAAAATAGAAAACAGGGCAGGTCAAGGTATGGAACGAAGTTAAAAAAAGCGTAAAAGTAATTCAAAAGGTAAAAGTCAAAAAGCAAAAATAAAATTAAAAAGTCAAAATTTACAAACAACTTTTTATTTTTGAATTGCAATTTTGAATTTTAAATTTTGATTTTTTAATTAACTGTCATGCGAAGAGCTTATAAAAAACATAAATTATTACCAGACTCAGTTTATAACGACTTGGTGGTTGCGCAGTTTATTAATAAGGTTATGAAGTCGGGTAAAAAAACTATTGCACAAAAAATTGTGTATGACGCTTTTAATATTATCAAAGAAAAAACTCAAAAAGAACCAATGGAAATTTTTAATAAAGCCATTGAAAATGTTTCACCTTTATTAGAGGTCAAGCCAAAAAGAGTGGGTGGCGCAACTTATCAAGTGCCAATGGAAGTTAGGCAAGAACGAAAACTAGATTTATCTATTAAATGGATTTTAGATGCCGCCAGAAGTAAAAAAGGTAAGCCTATGGCCATTAAATTAAGTGAAGAATTGCTTTCTGCCTCAAACAACGAAGGTAACGCAATGAAAAAGAAAGCCGATACTCACCGAATGGCCGAAGCCAACAAAGCGTTTGCACATTTTGCG
>CALRFZ010000006.1:11029-27315 GCA_943357015.1 Candidatus Staskawiczbacteria bacterium | reverse complement strand
CTCGCCAATATCCTTTAGAAAAATTACGTAATTTTGGAATTATTGCTCACATTGACGCAGGAAAGACAACAGTTTCTGAGCGTCTTTTATTTTATACTGGAGTGTCGCACAAAATTGGAGAAGTGCACGAGGGGGACACAGTTATGGATTGGATGCCTCAAGAAAGAGAGCGTGGTATTACCATTACCGCCGCCGCCATTACTATGCATTGGAAAGGGCTTCAAATGAACTTAATTGATACGCCTGGGCACATTGATTTTACTGCGGAAGTGCAAAGATCTTTGCGTGTTTTAGACGGTGCTGTGGTGGTATTTGATGGAGTGGCGGGAGTTGAGCCTCAATCTGAAACCGTTTGGCGTCAGGCAGATAAATACGGTACGCCACGAATTTGCTTTATTAATAAATTGGATAGAATGGGCGGAAACTTTGAAAAATCTTTTCAAAGCATTTTGGATAAATTAACTTTAAACGCCGTGGCAATGAATTTGCCAATTGGAGAGGAAGAAAATCTTTCCGCGATTATTGACTTGATGAAAATGAAAGCGATTTATTTTGAAGGCGATAAAGGGTCAACAGTGGTAGAAAAAGAAATTCCCGCTGATATGTTAGAAAAGGCTAAATTGTGGCGCGAAAAAATGGTAGATAGAATTGCCGGCGAAGATGATGCTTTAACTAACAAAGTTTTAGAAGGTCAAGCAATTTCTAATGAAGAATTAATGGTAGCAATGCGAAAAGCTTGCTTGGCATTTAAATTGGTACCAGTTTTTTGCGGTTCGGCTTTAAAAAATAAAGGTACTCAATTAATTTTAGATGCCGTGATTGATTTTTTGCCAAGCCCAATGGATATTGGTCAAGTTAAGGGACTTGACCCAAAAACTGGCGCTGAAATTGAAAGAAAGTTTTCTGATACCGAACCTTTTGCAGCGCTGGTGTTTAAGGTTGCCACCGACCCTTTTGTTGGTCAGCTAACCTTTTTTAGAGTTTATTCGGGAACTCTTAATAAAGGTACCTATGTGTTAAATTCTGTAACGGGCGAACAAGAAAGAATTGCCCGAATTTTAAGAATGAAATCTAACTCAAGAGAAGAACTAGATGTTTTATACGCAGGAGAAATTGGCGCAACTGTGGGATTAAAAAATACTATTACCGGACACACATTGTGCGACAAAGATAAGTCAGTGGTTTTAGAAAAAATTTCTTTCCCAGAACCAGTTATTGCTATGAGGGTAGAGCCAAAAACTAAGGCGGATCAAGAAAAACTGATTATGTCTATCAGAAAATTAACCCAAGAAGACCCAACCTTTAGAATTAAAGAAGATATTGAAACCGGAGAAACAATTATTTCTGGTATGGGAGAGTTGCATTTAGATATTATTCAAGACAGATTAAAGCGAGAATTTAGCGTTGATGCTAACTTTGGCCGGCCACAAGTAGCTTATAAAGAAACTATTACTACCGAATCCGAAGCCGAAGAAAAATATGTTCGTCAATCTGGAGGTAAGGGGCAATATGGACATGTATGTTTGAAATTAAAACCACTTGAACGCGGAGCTGGATTTATGTTTGTTGATGAAATTAAGGGGGGCGCAATTCCAAAAGAATTTATTAAGCCGACTGAAAAAGGTATTATTGAGGCTCTGGACAAAGGTATTGTTGCCGGTTACCCAATGGTTGATGTGGAAGTAACTCTATATGATGGATCTTTTCACGATGTGGATTCTTCTGAATTTGCCTTTAAAATTGCTGGCTCTATGGCAGTGCAAGATGGTGCTAAGCGAGCTAAGCCCGTAATTTTAGAGCCGATTATGAAGACCGAAGTTATTACTCCCGAAGCCTTTTTTGGAACAGTGATTTCTGATTTAAATTCTCGTCGCGGAAAAATTGCCGAAACTAAAGAACGCGCCGGTATGAAAATTTTAGACGCGATGGTGCCATTAAGTGAAATGTTTGGCTATGCCACCGCCTTAAGATCTTTAACTGAAGGCCGAGCCTCTTTTACAATGGAATTTAATAGCTACGAACAAGTACCAAGTAACGTGGCGCAGGAAATTATTGATGGAAGGAAGAAATAAAAAGCACACCGTGGCTTGGTGTGCATTTGCCTTGGGGCTAGAATATTAATCTGCCGATAGCCAGGAACTCCATTCTTCTACCGTTTTCTCTTGAGCAACTTTGAATATTAACCCCGTGGCCTTGGTTTTAAGCCTGCGCAACTTTTTCATCAGCTCCATAAGCTCGTTTTTTTCTTTCGATTGGGCAAGTGTTGTCCAGAAACCCCGAGAATCACTTTTGCGACGGCAAACTAGCGAAAACATTTGCAAGCTCCTTGATTGAGAGTTAATTTTGAATCATCCTTAATTTATCATTAAATTAAAGTCTTTGTCAAATTTGACATCGGATTTTAATAGACTACAATAGGAATATGAAAGAAGATTTTTCGGATTTAATACAGTATTTGGATAGTAGATTCAATAAGATTGAAGGTGATTTTATTGATTTAAAAAAAGAATTTAATGATCTGCAAACTTCTGTTGATGCTTATGCCAAGAAAGCCGATAAATTTTTTGAAGAACTAGTAATGTTGTCACATAAAGTAGATCGACATGAAAAATGGTTATTGCAAATCGCCGATAAGCTTGGTATAAAACTTGAGTATTAGATTTATTTTTAAATGATGCTTGATTTTGCATCTTTTTTAATAATCCGATTTGACTATTTTTTAATTATATAATAAGATAACAATATAAAAATAATATAATTCAAAATTATAAATTTAAAATTCAAAAACAATTTAAAAGCACTAATTTAAAAACACGTTTTTTAAATTTTATATTAAGAAATTGTTTTTAAATTTGTTATTTTAAATTTTAAATTCACAAGCATATGGCAGAAAAATTTGAGCGAACAAAGCCTCACGTAAACATTGGTACTATCGGTCACGTGGATCATGGAAAAACCACTACTTCAGCGGCAATTATGCACGTAACAAAATTGCGTGGCTTAAAGTCGTCCGGAGAGGGAGTAGACCAAATTGACAAATCTCCAGAAGAAAAAGCTAGAGGAGTAACAATTTCTATTACTCACTTGGAATGCGAAACACCAAAAAGGCACTATGCTTTAATTGATTGTCCGGGACACGCTGATTATATTAAAAACATGATTACCGGAGCCGCTCAAATGGACGGCGGAATTTTGGTAGTATCTGCTCCAGATGGACCAATGCCTCAAACTAAAGAACATATTCTTTTGGCTAAACAGGTTGGTTTACCATCTTTGATTGTTTGGATGAACAAATGCGATATGGTTGATGATCCTGAAATTTTGGATTTAGTAGAATCTGAAGTGCGTGAATTGTTAAAAAAATATGGTTTCCCAGGCGATACCACTCCAATTATTAGAGGTTCTGCAACCAAGGCTTTGGCTGTAACTTCTATTGATGATGCGGCTGCTAAGCCAATTATTGATTTGCTTGATGCTTGCGATAGCTATATTCCAGAACCAGCCAGAGAATTAGATAAACCTTTTGCTATGGCTATTGAAGATGTGTTTTCTATTGAAGGCCGTGGAACTGTAGCAACCGGAAGAATTGAAAGAGGAGTTATTAAACAAAACGACGAAATTGAAATTGTTGGTATTAGACCAACACAAAAATCTGTTGTGGTTTCTGTTGAAATGTTCCAAAAATCTTTGGAAACTGGAGGACAAGCTGGAGATAACGTTGGTATTTTACTTCGAGGCTTGAAAAAAGAAGACATTGAAAGAGGTCAAGTGTTGGCTAAGCCAGGTTCTATTACCCCTCATACTGAATTCGAAGCTGAAGTGTATGTATTGTCAAAAGACGAAGGCGGAAGACACACTCCATTTTTTACCGGCTATAAACCACAGTTGTATATTAGAACTTCAGATATTACCGGAGATGTAACTTTGCCAGCCGGAACCGAAATGGTAATGCCCGGAGACACCGCAACATTAATTGTTAAATTAATTGTGCCCGTTGCTTTGGAAGAAAAATCAAAGTTTGCTATTAGAGAAGGCGGTAAGACTGTAGGAGCTGGAGTAGTAACAAAAATCATTAAATAAAATTCCCAATACCCAATTACCAATTTCCAATAATTACTAAATTATAAGTTCTAAATTTATATTTTAGATATTTTATTGGAAATTGTGTATTGGAAATTAGAAATCACTAAAAATGTTGGCAAAAAAGGCTGTGAGCCCCAAAATAGTAAAGAAATCAGAAAAACAAGAAACTCCAAATGAAGGGGCGGTGGCCGTGATGCCTAAATTGAGAATAAAGCTTAAGGCTTATGATCATAAAATTATAGACAGTTCTGTAAGGCAAATTATTGATATTGCTAATCGTAATGGAGTAGAAATTGTCGGTCCCGTGCCACTACCAACAGAAGTTTTAAAATATACTGTTAATAGGTCAACCTTCGTTCATAAAAATGCTCGAGAGCAATTTGAAATGAGGGTGCATAAAAGAATTTTAGATGTTATAAGTCCTAATGAGCATATTATTGAAGCTTTGCGTGATTTGAATTTACCATCTGGGGTTGATATTTCTATTAAGATTTAAAATTTAAAAGTAATTTGAGCTTGCTATTTTAAAAAATATTTAGTATACTGGAGAATAATTGAAAATGTTGAGATACTACCCTTGATTATCAAGGGAAAAGTCCAAAAATAAAATCCATACTGGGTTTTGATTTGTCGGGCTTGATGCCCGTTTTTAGTTAATGAAAATTTTATGAAATTTATTTTAGGAAAAAAAATTGAAATGTCACAAATGTTTGATGCTAATGGAAAAGTGGTTCCAGTGACTTTGGTACAAGCCGGACCTTGCGTGGTATTGCAAAAAATGTCTAAGGACAAAGAAGGTTACAATGCCTTGCAATTAGGTTTTATGAAATTAGAAAAGAAAAGCAAGATTAAAAAGTCCATGGGTAGCAAGGAATACAGATATGTAAGAGAGAATCGAACTGACGATATGGCAAATATTGGGGACAAAGTTGATTTATCAATATTTACAGAGGGTGATAAAGTAACCGTGGCCGGAATTTCAAAAGGAAAAGGGTTTCAGGGAGGAGTTAAAAGACACGGTTTTGCCGGACGAAACGCCACTCACGGAGCTAAACACGAAGCCAGAACCATTGGTTCTGTTGGTCAGCGGTTTCCACAGCACGTTATTAAAGGAAGAAAAATGCCCGGTAGAATGGGATATGACCGAGTCACTGTTAAGAATTTGAAAATTGCCAAAATTGATGTTGCCAATAATATGATTGCATTAAAGGGCGCAATTCCTGGACACCGAGGCACATTATTGGAAATTAGAGGTAAGTAAATAGATTAGTTTAAATATGAAAATTTCAGTTTATTCAAAAACAGGAAAAGAAGCGGGTGAAATGACTTTACCAGCCGGAATATTTGACGTTAAAATGAACGCTGATTTGGTGCACCAGGTGTTAATTTCACAAACTGCCAATAAAAGACAAGTTTCCGCCCATACTCAAAATAGAAGCGAAGTGAGGGGAGGGGGTAAAAAACCTTGGCAACAAAAAGGAACTGGGCGCGCAAGACACGGATCTACTCGTTCTCCAATTTGGAAGGGAGGTGGAGTTTCTGGTGGACCAAGAAATGACAAAAATTACAGCAAAGATATTCCGGTAAAAATGAGAAGAAAGGCCTTATTTATGGTTTTATCCGAAAAGGTGAAAAATAATTTATTGGTGGTAATGGATGAATTTGATACTCAGAAAGCCAAAACTAAGGATATGGCCAAAACAATTACTAGTTTGCCAATTAAAACCAATAGTCGTTTAGTAGTTTCACAAAACGCCGATAAAAAAGTATTTTTAATGGCAAGAAACATAGCCAGAACCGGAGTGTTGGAGGCTAGAAATCTGAATGTTGCTGATTTGCTAAATTATAAATACGTATTGGTTTCTAAAGATGGAATCAAAGATATAGAAAACACTTTTGCTTCGAAAAAATAATTTATAATAATGAATTAAAAAACAGTTTTAAATTTAAAAATTGTTTAGAAATTAAAAATTAGAAATTCAATTTTAAACGAAGTTTAAATATTGCTATGGCATTACTAGATTTTTTAAAAAATAAAAAAGAGAAGGAAAAGGCAAAAAAAGTAGTTCAAACTAAAACTGTTAAGGCTTTGGTTGCAGAAAATTCCGATAATTTAGAAGAGAAAAAAGCAAGAAAAGAAGTTGTAAAAAATGATGTAGCCGGAAAATTTTCTTATACAATTGTTAAAGAGCCACACATTTCCGAAAAAGCCACAATTTTGTCTGAAAAAAGTAAATACACTTTTAAGGTTTACAGTAATGCTAATAAGCCAGAAATTAAAAAAGCTGTGGAAGGAATTTATGGGGTATCGGTTTTGCAGGTAAATATAATGAAAAGTCCAAAGAAAAAACGTCGATTAGGAAAAACCCAAGGATATAAAAAAGCCTTTACCAAAGCAGTAGTAACAATTAAAGAAGGGCAAAAGATAGAGATATTCTAATTTGAAATTTGAAATTTACAATTTGAAATCAATATTTAAGAAAATAATTTGAAATGATTAAAATATACTATATTTTCAAATTTAATAATTTAAATATTTCAAATTGATTGTAAATTTCAAATTTCAAATTTCAAATTTATGAAAGTTTATAAACCAACAACTCCATCGAGGCGCGGGATGACAGGAATTGATTTTTCTTTACTTACAAAAAAACGCGCACAAAAATCATTAGTAAAGTATGTGCGTCGATCAGTCGGTAGGTCAAAGGCAACTGGAAGAATTACTGTACGGCATAAGGGTGGCGGTGTTAAAAAGCTATACCGAATTATTGAATTTTCTCAGACCAAAATGGATGCTCCTGCAATTGTTATTGCGCTTGAGTATGACCCAAACCGAACTGGTTTTATTGCTTTAATTGAATACGCCGATAAAGTTAGACAATACATTATTGCTCCGCAGGGATTGAAAGTGGGTGACAGTGTATTATTTTCAGAAAATGCGCCGTCAAAATCCGGTAACAGATTAAAATTAAAGAATATTTCTGTTGGAACTAATGTTTATAATATTGAATTGGAACCAGGGCGTGGAGGAATTTTAGTCAGATCCGCCGGAAATTCAGCTCAAGTATTGGCTCATGAAAATGGATTTTGTAATCTTAAGATGCCTTCCAGTGAAGTTAGGAGAATTAAAGATGAATGTTTTGCTACAATTGGAGCCGTATCAAACCCAGAAAATAGATTTTATCGTGTTGGAAAAGCTGGAAAGTCAAGGTTAAAAGGTAGAAGGCCTCATGTACGAGGTTCAGCGATGAATCCAGTGGATCATCCGCATGGAGGAGGAGAAGGACGTCAGCCTATTGGATTAAAACATCCAAAAACACCATGGGGATTGCCGGCTTTGGGAGTAAAAACTAGATATAAAAAGAAGTGGACAAATAAATATATTATTAGTCGCAGAAAAAAGAAATAAAATTAGCGAGTAGTTGGTAGTGAGTAGTTTGTAGAAATAAAAAAAGTTTCTATCGCCTACTCACTACCCACTACAAACTAATAACTAATATGAGTAGAAGTTTAAGAAAAGGTCCTTTTATTGATCCAAGATTACTTGAAAAAGTCTTAAAGTCACGAAAGGAAGAAAAAGTTATCATTAAAACTTGGGCAAGACATTCCACAATTTCTCCTGAAATGGTAGGTTTTACTTTTGGAGTGCATAACGGAAAAGATTTTGTGCCAGTTTTTGTCGCTGAAGATATGGTGGGACATAAACTAGGAGAATTTTCCGCTTCAACTAAATTTATTAGACATGGTGGTAAGATGCAAAAAGGATTAGAACAGCAGGCCGAAGCTTCACAGTCAGCTAAAGTCGCGGCCGCAGGAGACGCAAAAAAACCAGCTAGCAAATAAATCCGAAGTACGAAATTCGAAATCCGAAATAAGTATTAAATTGAAAGTTGAATTTATCTAAAAATTAATATTTATTTCGAGTTTCGAGATTCGGTATTGGAATTTATTGAGAGCAAAAAATATGGAAGTTAAAGTTATATTAAGAAATTTAAGATCAACGCCAAGAAAATCACGACAAGTGGTTGATTTGGTAAGAAATAAAACTGTGGCTGAAGCGCGAGCGATGTTGGAATTTACTGTTAGAAAAACCGCCGATCCGGTCTTAAAATTGCTAAATAGCGCAGTGGCTTCAGCGGTTAATGATAGAAAATTAGACGAATCAAATTTAAAAATTTCTGAAATTAGGGTTGATGAAGGTCCAAAATTAAAGCGATCGCACCCAATGAGTCGCGGACGCGCTTATCCGATTATCAAAAGAACATCTCATATTATGTTAACGCTCAAGGAAATTAAACCAACTAGCGGTAAGGCTGAGGTTAAAAATGCTAAATCAAGCGAAGTTTCAAAGATAGAAGTTAAGGAATCAAAGAAAAAGGTGAAAGCTGTAAAAGTAAAGAAATAAAAAATATTAATAAAATTTTCGAATTTCAATATTAGAATTTCGAGCTTAAAAAATATGGGTCACAAGGTTCATCCAAAATCATTTAGAATTAAAGGAGTAGAAGACTGGAATGTTAGAGGATTTTATGGTAAAAAAATGCCTCAGTTTTTAGAGGAAGATTTTTTAATTAAGGATTTTTTAAGAAAAATACTAGTGGAAGCTGCGGTGGCTAATATAGAAATTGAGCATTCAGCTAATAAAATAAATATTATTATTGAATCTGCTCGTCCGGGAATTATTATTGGCAGAGGTGGCCAAGGTGCCGAAAGTTTAAAAGCTATGATTATTAAAAAGATGAATGACAAAGTGTTTTCATCTGCAAGGTTAGGGGAAGCTAAGCCAGTAAGACAGATTAAAATTGATATTAAAGAAATAAAAAACCCTTGGGTTTCGGCTATGTTGGTAGCTCAATGGGCGGCACAGCAATTAGAAAAAAGAATTCCATTTCGGCAAGTTTTGAAAATGGTATTAGATAGAGTAATGCAAAATACTGAAATTAAGGGAGTGAGAGTAGAAGTTTCAGGACGACTAAATGGTGTGGAAATTGCTAGAAAAGAATGGTTAAAGCAAGGTAGAATGCCTCGCCAGACCATCCGTGCTGATATTGACTATGCCCAGTATGAAGCGTTATGTACTTATGGAGTGATTGGAATTAAAGTTTGGATTTATAAAGGAGAAAAGTTTAATTAAAAAATTATCTTACGAATTACGAATTTAAGCGAATTACGAAAAATACGGAAAACGTATTCGTAATTCGAGGAGATTCGTAATTCGTAGGAAAACGAATCGCAATGAGTTTATTAATGCCCAAAAAAGTTAAACACCGAAAATGGCACAAAGGAGTGACCCGTGGAGTTGAAACGCGTGCGACTCAGCTAAATTTTGGTAGTTTTGGATTAAAAGCTATGGGTACTAAATGGATAACTGCAAGGCAACTTGAATCTGCCAGAAGACATATTATTCGTTATATGAAAAAGGGTGGGAAATTATGGGTGCGTATTTTTACTGATAAACCTGTAACCTCTAAGGGAGAAGAAGTGCCACTAGGAGGAGGTAAGGGTGGAGTTCATCATTATGTTTATCCAATTAAACCCGGCAGAATTATTTTTGAAATTGATGGGTTAAAGGAAGAGGTAGCCAGAGAAGCTTTTAAGGGTGCTAGCATTAAATTGCCAATTAAAACCAAGTTTATTAAAAGAGAGCTTTAGGTAATATTGAATAATTATGAAAATTGCAGAATTAAGAAAACAAGATATTAAACAATTACATAAAACTGTTTTGCAAAACCAAAAAAAGTTAAGTGATTTGAGATTCAAATTTTCCGCTAACCAACTGAAAAATGTTAAGGAGATGCATAATACTAAGAAAGAAATTGCAAGAATTTTGACGATAATTAACGAGAAAAGTGAGTAGTTGGTAGTGCGTAGTGAGTAGAACAAAAAAATCGTCTACAAGCTACGAACTATAAATTATAAAATCATAAAATGGCAAAGAAAAAATTACAAGGAATAGTGGTTTCCGATAAGATGCAAAAAACCGTTGTGGTTAGTGTTGAAAGTGTCAAAGAACATCCAAAGTATAAGCGCCGATATAAAATCCACAAAAAATATAAAGCGCATGATGAAAATAAGGAATATAAAGTTGGAGATAATGTTGTAATAGAAGAAACTGCCCCGATTTCAAAAGATAAACATTTTAGAGTAATTAAAAAGATATAGATTGTCTTACGAATTACGAATTTGAGCGAATTACGAATAACAGAAAAGTATTCGTAATTCGAAAAAATTCGTAATTCGTAGGAAATTTCTCGCAAGAAATTATATGATTCAGCCAAGATCAATGTTAAAAGTTGCCGATAATAGCGGGGCCAAAATCCTTCAATGTATTGGTGTGCCTGGTGGAACTCGCAAAAGATATGCTCAATTGGGAGATATTATTGTTGGAACAGTTAAAAAAGCTGAACCACGAAAGTTGATTAAAAAACACGAAGTGGTAAAGGCGGTAATTATTAGACAAAGAAAAGAGTATAAAAGAGCGGATGGATCGTATGTGCGATTTGATGACAATGCGGTGGTTATTTTAGGTGATGGAAAATTACCAAAAGGAGGAAGAGTATTTGGTCCAGCGGCCAAAGAAGTAAAAGATAAAGGTTTTGATAAGATTGCAATGATGGCAACAGAATTACTATAATCTTTACGAATTACGAATTTGAGCGAATTACGAATAACAGAAAGTATTCGTAATTCGAAAAAATTCGTAATTCGTAAGAAATTTCAAATATGAAATTGAAGAAAGGCGATACAGTGTTAATAATTTCAGGTAAGGATAAAGGCAGAACTGCTAAGATTTTAAAATCCCTTGTAAAAGAGAGAATGATTTTGGTTGATGGAATAAATTTAAAAAAGAAGCACGTTAAGCCAAAAAAAGAAGGAGAAAAGGGTCAGTTAGTTTCTGTGTCTGCGCCAATTAATGCTTCTAATGTGAAATTTATTTGTCCAAAATGCGCCAAGGCGACCAGAGTAGGATATAGAATTGAAAAGGATCCTTCGAATCCGCTCAGGACAAGTAAAAAGTTTAGAATTTGTAAGAAGTGTCAATCGCAAGTATAGAGTATTCTTACGAATTACGAATTTAAGCGAATTACGAATAAAAAATATTGGTAAATCGCACCAATTCGCAATTTGTAAGAAATTTCTCGAAAGAAATTATGGAAAAGCTACAAAAAAAATATAATAAAGAGATAATTCCAGCCCTGCAAAAACGCTTTGGATATAAAAATCCTATGGCTGTGCCACGAATTACTAAAGTTACTTTAAATAGTTCCTTTGGTAAGAATACAGTTTCAAAAACTTCGGGTGAGAGGGAAAAAGTCCAGAATTTTATTTTAGCTGACTTGGCATTAATTGCCGGACAAAGACCAAAATTAGTTAAATCAAAAAAGTCAATTGCTGGATTTAAATTGCGAGAAGGACTTGAAATTGCAGCGATGGTAACATTGCGTAAGCAAAAAATGTGGGATTTTCTAGAAAGATTTATTTATTTGTCACTGCCAAGATCGCGAGATTTTCAAGGATTAAACCCAAACTCAATTGATCAACGTGGAAATATGAATATCGGGTTTCGTGAACACATTTCTTTTCCAGAAATTTTTATTGAAAAAGAGAAAATGATTTTTGGACTAGAAGTCACAATTTCCACTAATGCTAAAAATAAAGAAGAAGGGGAGGAATTATTCAGATTATTGGGATTACCATTAAAGGTTAAAGTTTCAGGCAAATAAAATACAAAACTTAAAACATATAACGAATTAAAAGTTATGGCTAAGACATCACAAGAAGCAAAAGCAAAAATGAAACCAAAGTTTTCTTCTCGTCTCCAAAGGCGCTGTTTTAAGTGTGGCAGAAGGCATGGTTTTATGAGAAAGTTTGGACTTTGCAGAATATGCTTCAGGGAATTAGCCAATAAGGGCGAGATTCCGGGAGTCACAAAATCAAGTTGGTAATTTAAAATTTAAATATTTAATCATTGAAATATTGAATTCAAATTTCAAATTTCAAATTTAAAATTCGCTATGACAGATCCAATCACAGACATGCTAAATCAAATTAGAAACGCTGAGGCGGTTGCAAAACCAGAGGTTTTGTTGCCCTTCTCAAAGCTAAAAAACCAGATCGGGTTGATTTTGCAACAAGAAGGATTTGTGTCTGATGTCAAAAAGATTGCTAAGGATAAAAGCAAGGTTATGAAGATTGTTTTAAAATATGACAATGGAATTCCGGCTATTGAAGGGGCAAAACGAGTATCAAAACCCGGTCAAAGAATTTATGTTAAAAACACTGAAATTAAGAAGGTTAGGGGTGGATTTGGAATTTCTATTATTTCTACGCCAAAAGGCTTAATGACCAATAATCAGGCTAGAAAAGCCAGATTGGGCGGGGAAGTGATGCTTGAGGTTTGGTAGTTAGTATAAAAGCTAAAATAGCTTGTAAAAATCTGTTAAATATATTACAATTAAAAATCTTTAATTAGTCAATAAAATGTCAAGAATTGGTAAAAAATTAATCGAAATTCCAGTAGGGGTAACCGCAACAATGGATGGTGGTGTTTTTAAAGTTGTGGGGATAAAAGGAGAATTGAAGCTAGAAATTTCTCGGGAAATTGTGGTTGATATTAAAGATGGCAAGATTTTGGTTTCAACTAAAAAAGAAACTGCTTCAGGAAAAAGTGGCGCAATGTGGGGACTATACAGAGCCTTGATTGCTAATATGGTTACAGGGGTAAGTAAAGGCTTTGAAAAAAAATTAGAAATTGAAGGCGTGGGATTTAAAGCTGTGGTGACAGGAGATGAGTTGGTGATGAATTTGGGCTTTGTTAATCAGGTAAAAATTAAAAAACCAGAGGGAATTAATTTTTTGGTAGAAAAAAACTTAGTAACTGTATCCGGAATAAGCAAGGAAGCTGTTGGGCAAATTGCCGCTCAAATTAGAGCTACAAAGAAAGCCGAACCTTATAAAGGAAAGGGTATTAAATATCAAGGTGAGAAGATTAGAAGAAAAGAGGGTAAGAAGGTGGTGGCGACGAAGAAATAAAGTGAGTAGTGAATAGCGCGTAGTAAGTAGAGTATCTACCAACTACAAACTACAAACTACCGACTAGTATTATGCTTAGAAAACAATTAAAAAGAGCGAGAATTCATAAAAAAATCAGATCAACGATGTCTGGCACTAGCGAAAGGCCAAGGTTGTCGGTTTTTCGATCTTCAAATTACATTTACGCTCAATTAATTGATGATGATAATGCTAAAGTTTTGGTTCAGGCTTCAGATGTTAAAATGAAAAGCGGTAAAGGTAATAAAGTGAGTCGTTCAATGGAGATTGGAAAATTGATTGCCAAAATGGCCTTGGATAAGAAAATTGAAAAGGTAGTTTTTGATCGTGGTGGAAATGTGTACCATGGTAGAATTAAAGCCGTGGCTGAAGGAGCAAGAGAGGGAGGACTTAAATTCTAAATAACAAATTTAAAATTTAAAAACAATTTAAAAGTACTAATTTAAAATTTGAAATTTAGCATTGTTTTTAAATTTTTTATTTTAAATTTTAAATTCGAAATATGGCAGAAGAAATTAAACAACCTATAACCAATAACGCAAGACCAGCTTTTAATAAAAGTAATGATGGTTTTCGGCCAGCTAAAAGAGGCTTTGGTAGAAAACAAGAAGCAAATGATGGTATTGATTCTAAAATGTTAGATTTGGCTCGGGTGACTAGAGTTACAGGTGGTGGTAAAAGAATGAGTTTTAGGGCTGTGGTGGTAGCTGGGGATAAAAAAAGCAAGATAGGAATCGGAATTGATAAAGGAAAGGACGTGTCACAGGCCATAGAAAAAGCTACTGCTCGCGCGAAAAAAAATATGATTAATGTGGTGATTGTTGATGGAACAATTCCACATCAAGTAGAGGCAAAAGTGGGACCAGCGGTAATTTTACTAAAACCACAAAAAAAGGGCAGAGGTTTAGTAGCAGGAGGAGCGGTGCGAACTATTTGTGAATTGGCCGGGATTAAAAACATTTCTTCAAAAATTCTTTCTGGATCAAAAAATAAATTAAATAATGCTCGCGCAACAATGGAAGCGTTAAGAAAGCTAAAAGCTAGATAAAATCATCTTACGAATTACGAATCTAGACGAATTACGAATAACAGAAAAGTATTCGTAATTCGAAAAAATTCGTAATTCGTAGGTAATTTCTCGCAAGAAATTATGCAAATACATCAATTACAACCAAAACACAAGTCCAAAGACAGAATGATTGTGGGTCGGGGAGGAAAAAAAGGGACATATTCTGGTCGTGGAGGCAAGGGTCAAACTGCTCGCGCTGGACGAAAATTAGCTCCAATCATAAGGGAGTTAATTAAACGCTACCCAAAATTAAAAGGGTATAAAGCTTTTGTGCTGGCAGATAATACTGTGGTGATTAATTTAGATGTTATAGAAAAGAATTTTAAGGATGGCGAGGTTGTAAATCCTGAAACACTAGTTGTAAAAAGTGTTATCAGTCAATTTAAAGGTAAGTCTCCAAAAGTGAAAATTTTAGGCAATGGTAAAATTACCAAAAAAATTATCATAGAAAGTTGCAAGATCTCAAAATCTGCCAAGGATTTGGTTGAAAAAGCCGGGGGAGTAGTTAGGTAATTTAAAATTCTAAATTCAAAATTTAAAAACAATTTAAAAGTTTAAATTTAAAAATTGTTTAAAAATTAAAAATTTGAAATTAGAAATTACGTGAATGTGGTACGAAAAAATAACTTTTCTTTTTAAAAATAAAGATCTTCGGAAAAAATTTGTTTTTGTGGTATTTTTGTTTGTGGTATTTAGGATTGCGGCTAATATTCCAATTCCCGGAATTGGCTTGGATAGTTTAAGGAGCTTTTTTGCTCAAAACCAAGTTTTTGGTTTGCTAAATTTATTTTCAGGAGGAGCCTTGAGTAATTTTTCTATTGTTTTATTGGGGGTTGGGCCATATATTACTGCTACTATTATTCTTCAGCTTTTGACTATGATTTTTCCAGTCTTGGAGAAAATGTATAAAGAAGAAGGTGAAGCTGGTAGACATAAATTTAATCAATACGGTAGACTTTTAACGATTCCTTTGGCTGGTTTTGAGGGTTATGGTATGTTGACGCTATTTTCAAGACAGGGAATTATCACTAATTTGTCGCCAATGGTAATGGTAAGTTCAATTATAACTATTATGGCTGGCGCGATGTTTTTAATGTGGATTGGAGAAATTATTACTGAACAAGGTATAGGTAATGGAGTTTCTTTATTAATTTTTGCTGGTATCGTGGCGCGAATGCCAATTAATATTTTTCAAACTTTTGCGACTTGGGATTCAAGTCAAATACCTTCATATATTTTATTTTTTGTCTTATCGGTTATAATTATTGCTGGCGTAGTGTTAATTACTGAAGCCAGAAGAAATATTCCTGTTTCTTATGCTAAGCGAGTTAGAGGGTCTAAAATGTATGGTGGTCAATCTACCTATCTGCCTCTTAATGTTAATCCCGCTGGAGTAATTCCAATTATTTTCGCGCTTTCTATTTTGCTATTTCCCGGAATGATTGCTGGGTTTTTAACTGGTGTTAATGGTTTTGTGGGTATTTGGGCAACTAATATTGTGACATTCTTTAATAACCAATGGGTGCACGGTGTATTGTATTTTGCTTTGGTAGTGGTCTTTACTTATTTTTATACAGCTGTGACTTTTGATCCTAAAACCATTGCTGAAAATCTGCAAAAAATGGGCGGGTTTATTCCTGGGGTCAGGCCAGGTGAATCTACGACCAAGTATTTGGCACATATTTTAAACAGGGTTTTATTTACCGGTGCAATTTCTTTGGGTTTGATTGCTATTTTGCCAAATATCGTATCTGGTATTACGGGTGTGACAGGATTTACTTTTTTAATCGGCGGGACATCTCTTTTGATTATTGTGAGTGTGGTATTAGATACTTTGCGTCAAATTAACGCGCAATTGGAAATGAGAGAGTACGATACTTTTTAATTGTGATTAAAAAGTTAATTTCTAATTTCCAATAACCAATTTTTAAATAATTCTTGAATTTTTAAATTAAAAAAAGCCCGATATTTTCATCGGGCTTTAGGTTGGTTTAATGTAACTAAATAACATATAAGAAATAAGTCAATATTTAATTAATCTAACAATTTGATAGAATAAAAGCATTAAAATAATTTTTAATTT
>CALRFZ010000006.1:3125-10929 GCA_943357015.1 Candidatus Staskawiczbacteria bacterium | reverse complement strand
TAAATGATTAAATTTTAAAACCTCCGTCGGTCTAGACATTAAAAAATTAAAACATTATTTAAAAATTAAAAATTGGAAATTAAAAATTCACAACTATGCCAAAAAAAGTTATTATTTTATTTGGACCACCGGGGGCAGGAAAGGGAACTCAATCTGAACTTTTATCTGAAAAGATGGCGCTTTACTTGTTTGAAACCTCAAAAATTTTGGAACGAGAATTTAAAAAGGCAGAAAAAATGACCAAGGACGATGTTCGTCGTTTTGTGGAGGTGGAAGGTGAAAAATATGATGTGTTGCACGAATTGGAAATTTGGAAAAAGGGCGAGCTTTGCAGTCCGCCGTGGGTAACCTATCTTTCAATGCAAGAATTTAAGCGTTTATTTGCTGAAGGTGATAATTTGGTTATTGCTGGTTCACCTCGCACTGTCTATGAGGCCGAACGCGAAATGCCATTGTTGGCGGAATTGTACGGAAAAGAAAATATTAAGATTTTTTTACTGGAAATTTCGGCCGAGGCCACAATTCATCGTAATTCTCATCGTAAAATTTGCGAGTTAATCAGGCATTCCATTTTATTTAACGATGAAACCGATAAGCTAACTATCTGTCCATTAGACGGATCAAAATTAGTCAGAAGAAAGGATTTAGACGACCCAGAAACTATTAAAACTCGGCTGGAACAGTACGAAGCTAGGACATTTCCATTATTTGATTACTTTAATGAGCACGGATTTCCAGTTAAAAGAATTAACGGCGAGCGGTCCGTAGCCGAGGTTCACGAAGAAATTTTAAAAACTTTAGAATAATATAGACCTCTTATGTCGGTAACTATAAAATCGGAAGCGGAAATTCAAATTATGGCGGAAGGCGGGAAAATTCTGGCTACCGTGTTAAAAAAAGTAGCAGAAATGGCAAAGCCCGGCGTTACTACTTTGGAGTTAGATCGGTTAGCTGAATCCTTGATTTTGGCTGCGGGGGCTAAGCCAGCATTTAAAGGGTATTTGGGTTTTCCTTATTCGCTGTGCGCATCGGTCAATGAAACTGTTGTGCATGGGTTTCCAGATAACATTCCACTAAAAAATGGTGACATTGTTGGTTTAGATTTGGGAGTTTTGTGGAAAGGATATAATACTGATATGGCTGTTACTGTTGCCGTTGGTGAAATTTCGTTTGAAGCGAAGCGATTAATTGATGTGACCAAAAAATCATTAAGATTGGGGCTAAAAAAAGTTCGGGCTGGCGTGATGACGGGTGACTTGGGAAATACTATCCAGAGATTTGTGGAAGACCAAGGTTTTGGCGTAGTGCGCACATTGTATGGACATGGTATTGGCAAACAGGTGCATGAAGACCCATATATTCCAAATTACGGTAAACGTGCCACTGGTGATACATTAAAAGAAGGTATGGTAATTTGTATTGAACCTATGGTCACTATGGGCGATTACGAAGTAAAAAAAAATTCCGATGGATGGGGAATTGTTACTAGAGACGGATCTTTATCTGCTCACTTTGAGCACACCGTTGCTATTACTCGTGATGGATGCAGGGTATTGACACAGGAGTAGATAAGTAGTATAAAAAAGATGTGTTGATCTTTTCAATTTTGCGCCCACTGCGTTAATGTGGGAGGGGTGATGGCAATGGAAACAATCATTGTGACTGGATTTGGAATTCTTATTTTGTCGCTTTTAGTAGGTTTACTGCTGGTTGCCAGCAGAAGGAGTGTTCCGATAACGCCATGGAACACCTTGAGGGTTGGAGAGGAGTATGTTGTGATTGCGACAGAGAATCTGCTCGCGCGTAACTTTGCGCGGGTAAGGGATGTTCAGGGTCAAGTATTGTTCATCACATTACCAGAGTTTTATCGGGAAATTGTGGCGGGGGATAAGCTGATGTTATGCAGACGCAAGGATAAGACATTACGCCTAAAAATCTGTGACGACAAAGCTAGTTTGATTTGAAAGGTTATTGTTTTAAATAACCTTTGAGCCCCAGAGAAATTTGGGGCTTTTTTGTTTAAAAATATTTTGGTATTATAAAGTTATGAAACCATTAATTATTGCCAATTGGAAATTAAATCCCTCATCTTTGCAGGATGCGAAAAAACTTTTTGGTCAGATTAAACGCATTGTGGCGCAAAAATCAGTACGCCAAAAAGTTGAAGTGGTAATTTGTCCGCCATTTATATATTTACCCTTACTAAAAGGCGTCACACTTGGCGCTCAAAATATTTTTTGGGAAGAAAAAGGGGCATTTACAGGTGAGGTTTCGGCCATTCAATTAAAAGATTTAAAAGTTCAATATGTTATAATCGGTCATAGTGAAAGGCGTAAATATTTTTTTGAAACTGATGAAATTATAAATAAAAAAATCAAAAAGGCTTTAGATGCCAAGTTAAATATTATCTTGTGTGTGGGGGAGACGGCAGAAGAAAAAGATGCTAATAAAACTCAGGAGGTTATTGAAAGGCAAATTACGCAAGCGTTGCGTGGACTTTCAAAGCTAGAAATTCAAAATTCAAAATTAGTTGTGGCGTATGAGCCAGTTTGGGCAATTGGCACAGGAAATAATTGTTCGATTGACCAAACTATGAGCAGTGTTTTGTTAATTAAAAAAACAATCGTAAATTTATATAATCGTCAATTAGCTGATGATGTAGTAATTTTGTACGGCGGGAGCGTGACGAGTAAAAATTCTGCGCAGTATATTTTGGGTTCTGGAGTAAATGGATTGTTAGTTGGCGGGGCATCATTGAATGCAGAGGAATTCGAATTAATTATAAAATCAGCGATTAGTTAGGGTGTGACAGTTTTTGGAATCACTTTTGCGTAGCACTTAAAAATCATTGTTAAAGGAGAGACGATGACCAATAACCTAGTGTCTTCCAGTAAGGAATTTTTCAGGCTTAAAAACTCATTTTACAAAGTGGTTTTGACAGGTAACAGTGCAAATATTGTCAAATTCCTTCTTAAGGCAGGCGTTGATGACCCAGTTAATTGTAGTTGCAGTTATTCTGATTTGGAAAAAGACGCCAATTGCTTGTATTGGCACCAAAATCATCGGTCCTGCAACCGTGCTTTTTGGGAAATGATACCAAGGGATCGTTTTGAGGAATTGAGAGCTTTACTTCAAAACGATTTTGATGGCAATATTGTTCCTAAAAGTTTTGCAAAAAAACTCTTAAAGAACTTCTTGATTGCCAATGGTATGCAAGTAAATTGGATTTAGTTATAGTCGCTTTTGTGTGATTTTTCACCTAAAAGCGACTTTTTTAATGCGCAGAAAAGTAGTTGTGTAAAAATATAATATGAGTTAAAATAATTTAATGAAATCAGTCGAATTACGAAAAAAATATCTGGATTTTTTTGCTAAAAATGGTCACGCGGTCATTTCTAGCGCTTCTTTAATTCCCAGTAAGGCGGATAATTCAGCCCTATTTACTATGGCCGGAATGCAACCTTTGGTACCATATTTATTGGGAGAAAAACATCCAGCCGGCAAGAGAATTGTTGATATTCAAAAATGTATCAGAACCGCAGATATAAATGAAGTTGGCGATGATACTCATTTAACTTTTTTTGAGATGCTGGGAAACTGGTCCTTGGGGGATTACTGGAAAAAAGAATCAATAACCTGGAGTTTTGAATTTTTAACTAAAGAATTAAATATTCCCATTGAAAGATTAGCAGTTTCCTGTTTTATTGGTGATAATAATGCGCCAAGGGATGATGAATCGGCAAAAATATGGCAAGATTTAGGCGTTAAAAAAGAACGCATTGCTTTTTTATCGAAAGAAGATAATTGGTGGGGGCCGGTAGGTCAAACAGGTCCGTGTGGTCCAGACACCGAAATTTTTTATTGGAAGGCAAATAATCTTTCGGCGCCAAAAGAATTTGATCCAAATAATAAAAATTGGGTGGAAATTTGGAATAATGTTTTTATGCAGTATGTCAAGGATGCAAATGGTAATTATGCTGAGGCAGAGCAAAAAAATGTTGATACGGGAATGGGCTTTGAAAGGACTCTAGCGATTTTAAATGGTTATGAAAATGTGTACGAAACCGATTTATTTTCACCGATTTTAGCTTTGTTTCCCGGTCACCTTGATGAGCGTAAAAAAAGAATTATTGCTGATCACGCCAAAGCGTGCGTGTTTTTAATTTCAGAGGGAATTAATCCTTCCAATAAGGATCAGGGTTATGTTTTGCGTAGATTGTTACGCCGAATGATGGTGCACGCTCGCGGTATTGATAAATATGAATTGTTTGATCCAATGAAAGAGGTTATTAAAATATATCAAGATATTTATACTTTGGATGAAAAGTTTATTTTATCTATTGCCAAAAGCGAAGCCGATAAATTTGAAAAAACTCTCGCAGGGGGGATAAAGGCAATTGAAGCATTAGACATAATTGATGGTAAAACTGCGTTTGCGCTTTACGAAACTTACGGATTTCCGTTGGAAGTTTTAGAGGAAATGAGGGTTGTGGAAAACCGAGAAGATTTTTTTGAAGAACTCAAGAAGCATCAAGATCTTTCACGAACCGCATCGGCAGGAATGTTTAAAGGGGGATTGGCGGATGATAGGCCTGAAACTGTAAGGTTGCATACGGCTCATCATTTACTTTTAGCGTCCTTGCAGGAAATGTTTGGTTCAGAGGTAAAACAGCGGGGAAGTAATATAAATTCTGAAAGATTGAGGATTGATTTTTCGTTTGACAGAAAACTGACAGATGTGGAAAAACAGAAGTTGCAAGATATGGTACAATCAAAAATAGATCAGGGGCTTCAAGTTATAAAAAGAGAAATGTCTTTGGAAGAAGCGCAAAAAATTGGAGCTCAAATGGAATTTGGTGTAAAATATGGTAATACAGTTAGCGTTTATTTTATTGAAGATAAAAATGGCAAAGCGGTAAGTAAAGAATTTTGTGGCGGTCCCCATGTGCAAAATACAAAAGAATTAGGAAAATTTAAAATTATTAAAGAAGAGGCTTCTTCTCAAGGGGTGAGAAGGATAAAGGCGGTGCTCGAATAGTTAATTTACAATTTGAAATTTGAAATTTGAATTCAATATTTAAATTTTAAAATACTATAATTTGAAGATCGATAATTTACAATAATTTCAAATTCATTTATTTTAAATTGATTTCAAATTGAAAATTTCAAATTTCAAATTCAATTTTATGGCTAAAAAAATGCACGACATTTTACCACCCAAAAAGGCAATTAAAGTTGTAAGATCAAATAAAAAAGAATCAGTAAAGAGTGTTATAAAATCTAAGCCAAAACAGATTGACAATATTGAGTATGCGCCAGTTATCAAAAAAGGAAAATCATTTCCATTAAAAGAATTGATTTTTGGTGCTGGTGTGGTAATTTTTTTAGTCGGTGCGTATGCATTTTTTAAACTTCCTCAAGCTGATATTCATATTTACCCTAAAGTTGCAACCGTTACTTTGGGCGATAAAATAACCATAGACACCTTAGCATTAAGATCAGATTTGGATAATAAGATAATTCCGGCTCGCCAGGTTCAATCAAGCAAGGAATACTCGCAAGAATTTCCTGCTACCAGTACAGTTTTAAGTGACAGTAAGGCGACAGGCGTTATTAGGGTTTCTAATAAATTAACCTCGGCCTTTACATTAATTAAAGGTACTCATTTTTTGTCTGATTCAGGTAAATATTTTGTGACAACAGAAAAAGTTGTTGTTCCTGCGACTCAAAAGAAGAATGGTAAAACGGTGGTAGGGTCAATTAACGTTAAAGTTATAGCCGAGCAGGTGGGAGCGGAATATAATATTGGCGCATCTAAATTTTCTGTACCAAAGCTAAACGGCACAGAATATTACTACAGCATATCTGGCGAATCAACCACTGCAATGTTTGGTGGGTCCACTGGAAAATCGAAAAAAGTTAGTAGTGATGACATTGAAAGCGCTAAGGAAATTATAACCAAAAAACTATTGGATGATGCCACTAGGGATTTAAAAGATAGTATTGATAAAGATGAGGTTTTATTGGACGGAGCAATTATTAGTACAGTGGTTGATGTAAAAAGTAGTGTAACGCCAAATACAGTAGTTGATACATTTTCACAAACTGGGAATGTGAAGGTATCCGCTTTGGTTTTTAAAAAGCAAGACGCAGAAGCTCTGTTAAAAAGCAAGGTTTTGGCATCCTTATCAAAAGATGTTAATTTGATTGAAGATAGTTTGCAAATTACATACGACTCAAAAGCAATCAGTTCTATTAAAAATAAGGCAGTTATTAATGTTAATGTGTCGCTAAAAACCTACGACAATATTAATGTTAATGATCTAATTGATGTAGTTACTTTAAAATCAGCGGATCAGGTAAGGACAATTATTAATCAAATGTATGGTGATAAGGTGGCGGAATTAAAAATAAACTTTTGGCCATTTTGGGTCACAAGTGTGCCAAGCGATAAAAATCGGACAAAAATAAATTTAGATTTTTAATGCAAAATAGAGTTGGTTTGTTGTCATTTTACCCTTAATTTTGTCACAAAGGATGTTAAGGGTTGACCTTTTAAAATTAATTTGATAAGATGATTAATCATAATATATGGAGTCAGATCAAGCTATAAATAATGAAAAAAATACAGTTTCAGCTCAACCTGCTTTAGGGGAAGCTAGCGCACAAGGAACTGGTCAAATAGTTAGGAAAGAGGGTCGGGTCATTGAGGCTTTACCAAATGCCTTTTTTAAAGTAGTATTGGAGGATGGAAAGGAGGTCAGAGGGTTTTTGTCGGGTAAAATGCGTCTGAATCGGATTAAAATTTTAATTGGTGATCGGGTAACACTGGAAATGAGCGATTACGATATGGGAAAGGGGAGAATTGTGTACAGGCTAAAATAATTCAAAAATTAAAAGTCAAAATTCAAAATTTCAGGCAAAAAGTCAAAAATATTATAAGCAAAATTTTTTACTTTAAATTGCATTTTTGAATTTTGCCTTTTTAATTTTAATTTAGTATGAAAGTTCGTCCTTCGGTAAAAAAAATGTGTAATGATTGTAAGGTTGTCAAGAGACAGGGGTGTCTTTATGTTATCTGCAAAAAAAATCCTAAACACAAACAAAGACAAGGCTAGCCATATTTTGCTATCGCAAAAATGGAATTTATAATTTCTAATTTCTATTTTTTAAAAAATGTCATAATTTGCGAATTTTTAAAAATTAATTAATTAGAAAATTATTTATAAAATTACAAAATTAAAAATTACAAAATTTTAAAATCATGCCAAGAATAGCCGGGGTGTCAATCCCAGACAATAAAAGAATCGCCATTGCCATTACTTATATTTACGGAGTAGGTAATGCTTTGAGTAAAAAAATATTGGCAGAAACCAGTATTGATCCAAATAAAAAAGCCAAGGATTTAACCGCCGAGGATGTTAACGCTTTAAAGGTAGCGATTGAAAAAAACCATAAGATTGAAGGAGATTTAAGAAGACAGGTTATGGTTAATATCAAGCGTTTAAAAGATATTGGTACTTGGAGAGGCGCGCGTCATTCTAAAAAATTGCCAGTCAGGGGGCAAAGAACCAAAACCAATACTCGGACTGTGCGAGGAAATGTCAGAAAGACTATGGGTAGTGGAAGAAAGCCAGCGGCAGCGCCAACATAGTTACTTAAATTTCGAATTTCTAATTTTGAATTTCGAATAGAGTAGGATTTGCGAATTTTAGAAAATAATTAATTGATTATTGATTTAATAGAAACTGAAATAAAGCATTATGGGAAAAAAACACGTTACAGAAGAAAATAAAGAAGAAAC
>CALRFZ010000006.1:0-3025 GCA_943357015.1 Candidatus Staskawiczbacteria bacterium | reverse complement strand
TATGGCAGAAATTACTCAATTTAAAAATGTAAAACCACAAGGCGCTCCTTCTATGGAAAAGAAGAAAAGGCGAGGCGCGGTTTCTGAATACAAAAAATCCTTAATTGAAAAACAGGCCTTAAAAAGAATGTATGGTTTGTCAGAAAGACAATTTAAGCGTTATGTAAAAGAAACTCTGGAAAAGATGGGTAAAGTTGAAAACGTTTCTGATGAATTGATTAAACGCTTAGAAAGAAGATTGGATAATGTTGTTTTTAGAATGGGAATTTCAAAATCTCGCAGTCATGCTCGTCAAATGGTAAATCATTCTTATTTTTTAGTAAATGGTAAGCCAGTTAATATTCCTTCTTATCAGGTAAAAAAAGATGATGTGGTAGCAATTAAGGAAACAAAAAAGAAAAAGCCAATTTTTAAAGATTTACCAGTGATTGTTAAAAAAATTGAAACCCCATTTTGGTTATCTTTAAACAAAGATAAAGTTGAATGCGTGGTTATTGGTGAGCCAAGTTTGCTGGAAGTAAATCCACCAGTGGAAATTTCTTTGGTTTTTGAGTTTTATTCACGATAATTAACTGCATGGAGCATATAACATGGAACAATTAACCTTAGGTTATGTTTCATGTTTAATGCTTCATGTTTTGAAAAATGATTTCATTACCATTACCTCCCAAGGTAATTCAAAAGGGCAAAAATCAAGCAATTTTTGAAATCCAAGGTCTTTACCCTGGTTATGGTGTTACGGTTGGTAATTCACTAAGAAGGGTTTTATTATCTTCTTTAGAGGGAGTGGCTGTGACCGAAGTTAAAATCAAAGGTGCGCCTCATGAATTTTCTACCTTAACTGGAATTTTAGAAGATTCAATGATGATTATTTTAAACCTTAAAAACTTAAGATTTAAAATTCACGAAGGTCAAACTCAAAAAGTAAATCTTTCAGTTAAAGGTGAAAAAGAAGTAAAAGGATCTGATTTTAAAATTTTTCCTCAAATAGAGCTTGCCAACCCAGAATTACATATTGCAACTATTACCGATAAAAATATAGAACTTGAAATAGAATTAACAATTGAAAAAGGTATTGGGTATGAACCTCGCGACCGTCGTAAGATTAAAAAAATGGCTGATGGACAAAAAGAAGAGTCAAAGATAGGTCATATTGCTCTTGATGCAATTTTTACTCCAATTAAAAATGTGAATTTTCAGGTGGAAAATATGCGAGTTGGTGATAGAACCGATTTTGATAAATTGAATTTACAAATAGAAACCGATGGCACAATTACCCCAGAAGAAGCTTTTTATCAAGCCAGCGAAATTTTAGTGGCGCATTTTAACTTGATTTTAGAAGGCAAAAGTCCAGTAGCAGAAAAGTTATCAGCGCAGGAGGCAGAAGTAATTGAAGAAAAAACCAAAACAGTAAAGACCGAAAAAAAACCAAAAAAAGCTAAGAAAAAATAGTGCGCCTATTAGGCAAGTAATACCAAATTTTATAAATGAGTTACTTGTAGATTAGAATCACTTTTACCAATGCGAAAGAAAAATAAAGGTAGAATATTATCAAGACCAAAACATCAACGAGAGGCGCTATTAAGAACTTTAGCGACAAGTCTTTTCTTGCACGGTAAAATTAAAACCACTGAAGCTAAAGCTAAGGAATTAAGAATCGTGGCAGAAAAATTTATTACCCGAGCCAAAGATAATAAAATTTCTAATCGCAGAATATTGTCCAAATCATTATCTAGTAAGACAGTTAAGAATTTGATGGATCAAATTGCGCCTCAGTACAAAGATCGTCAAGGAGGTTATACTAGAATGATAAAAATGGGTCCAAGAAAATCTGATGGCGCTAATATGAGTATTATAGAGTTGGTCTAATAAATCCGAAATCCGAATATCGAAATCCGAAACAAACCAAAAATTAAAAATTATAAATTCAAATGGAAATAATTAAGCGGGAAAATCATAATATTGATGCAACTGGTCAAGTTTTGGGTAGATTAGCTACTCAAGTGGCAGTTTTGTTGCGCGGAAAAAACAAGGTAGGGTTTGCTCCATACAAAGATATTGGCGACTTTGTAACCGTAAAAAACGTAGAAGGTATAAAATATACTGGTAAGAAGTTTCAAGATAAAATTTATTACCATCATACGCTGTATATGGGTGGATTGAAAAAGGCAACAATGAAGGAAGTGTATTTGAAAAAGGGTCCACAAGAAATCTTTCGTAAAGCTGTTATGGGTATGTTGACAAAAAATAAGCTTCGCGCACTGCAAATTAAAAGATTAAAATTCTCAAAGTAAAATGGCAAAAAAGGAAACAAAAAAAATAGTGACTCCAAAAGAAAAGCCGACTACAAAAAAAGCTGAGCCTGAATTAAAAAAAGTGGTCAGTGAAAAAGCGGTGGAGGTTAAAAAACCTGAAACTGTTATTTTGGCTAGAAACATTGAAAAAGAATTGGACGACATTTCACCTGAAGATTTTCCAACTGAAAAAGAATTAGCTTCAAAGCCAGATAGGTATTTTGAGGCGATTGGACGCAGAAAAACCGCTGTGGCAAGAGTGCGACTGTTTACTCGTGGCGACAAGCAATTCTTGGTCAATGGTAAGCAGTATCAGGAATATTTTACCTTATTGCAAGATCAGGAAACTTCTACCGCTTCAATGAAAAAAATGAAGTGCCTTGATAAATTTAAGGTCACCGTAATTGTTAAGGGTGGTGGCAGAAATGCGCAAGCCGAAGCTGTAAGGCACGGAACCGCCAGAGTTTTAGTAGATTTTAACGCCAATTTCAGAAAACGTTTAAGAAAAGCCGGCTTTTTAACCCGCGACCCAAGAATGAGAGAAAGAAAGAAGTTTGGTCTAAAAAGAGCCAGAAAATCCCCTCAGTGGGCGAAACGATAGAGTCAAAAAAGCCACCAGAAGGTGGCTTTTTGAGTGTTCGTGAGCTAAAAGTGTGTACATAAGTCAAGCGTTGTTTACACTTTTCGCTCGGGCAATGAACTCTTCTAACCTCTCCAATGGTGTCTTGCCG
>CALRFZ010000005.1:2657-31210 GCA_943357015.1 Candidatus Staskawiczbacteria bacterium | reverse complement strand
GGCAGATGAGGGTTTTTAGAGTATGACATGTCCTCATTATACCGCAGGAGTGGTCACAAGGTACTGAAGTATTGCGAAACCCTTGACAGTAATACCAAGTTTGTGCTAATCTAAAACCAGTACCTAATAGGAATATGAGAAAAATACCTTCTGTTATTGACAGTTCAGAAGTGTTTTTCTCACCAATCTTACGGTGTCTTACGGATGAGCGCCTTCAATCAAACCGCAAGGATGTTTGCGGAGTAGCCCCGCTATCTTGATTTGAGCAATCAGGATAAGGACTCGTAAAACTGCCTTTTTAACAAGGTTGAGTAAAAACAAGTCCCCTAGCTCATTTTTTTCTTGTAGGCAAAGCCTCATCGATCAGAGAGGGGGTCGGCTACAAAGGGGTTGAGCTAGTCAGAATTATGCAGGCGTAGGTAAAGCCTCATCGAGCAGAGAGGGATTGTCTACGGCAGAGTATATCAGTTCAAAAAACTGTCATGGAGTTACATAAGTAACTCCTTTTTATTTTCATAATATATGAATTTTAAACCTAGCTCTTTTGGAGGATATTAAATACATACTATTATTGTACTGCTTGAGATTTTACTACTTTTAAATGGCACAACAACGCTCCTTGTTGCCGAAAAAAGGTCTGACAACGGACAGTCATTCTATCAAATTGGCATGGGAATTTTTCTGTTGTTAGTTGGATTTAGTATGGATATGGTCTTCCGATATTTCACAGGCCAAAGTCCACCACTCATTATCCAATAAAGCATCGCAGTCGAAGAATAAGCCCTAAGTATCAACAAATTAATGCCTACGCAATAAACGCGGGCATTTTTTTTACAAAATATGCTAATATATAAGCAATGAATAAAGAAATTGCTAAAATTTTTTTACAAATAGCTGAACTTTTAGAAATTAAAGGAGATTCGGTTTTTCGCATTCAGGGTTACAAGAATGCGGCGCATATTTTAAATAATTTAAAAATTGATGTTGCTGATATTTATCAAGAAGGCGGACTAAAAGCCGTTAAAGGTATTGCCGGTATTGGTGAACGGTCCGCCAAAAGAATTGAAGAATATATTAAATCTGCCAAGCGCGGTCAACCTCAAATTAAAGATTTTACCAAATTACAAGAAGAAACTGCCATTCGCCAAATTATTACCCATTTTTTCCAATCCAAGGGCTTAAGCTTGCAAGAATTGAAAGAAAATGCTAAAAAAAGAAAGATAATCTATTCGCGCTTTACCAAGCCCGCTAAGCAGTTACTGGAACTAGCAGGTAGTATTGAAAAATCAAAAGAAGCCATAAGTAAGGTGGCAAGCTGGGCCAAGTCACGCAAGCTAGACTATACAATTGAAACTGTCTTTAAAAAATGGCTGGAAATTGACACTCTAACTGTCAAAGAAAAAGTCAAAAAACCCTTTTACCTTGGCGATCCAATGATTTATTCGGACGCAAAGAAAAAATGGTTTGTGATCAAAAATGGCGAGTGGCTAATGTTTGCCGGCAAAGACAAAGATATTGAGTGGAAAGAGGTAAAATAAATTTGAAATTTACAATTTGAAATTTGAAATCAATTTGAAACAACTAAATTTGAAATACATAAAACATATTTTAATTTTAAATATTTAATTATTTAAATATTGATTTCAAATTGTAAATTTCAAATTTCAAATTCACGATAATGCTTACTCATACCGATTTAAAAAAGGGCACGCAATTTATTTATGAAAATCAGCCATGGGAGGTGGTTGATGCGCTTTTGGTAAAAATGGCTCAACGCCGGCCAGTTGTGCAAACCAAAATGAAAAATCTAATTGATGGACGGTTTCAAGAAAAAAACTTCCAGCAAGGCGATGTGTTTGACGAAGCAAATTTAGAAAAAATCAGCATCAAGTTTTTATATGCCAACAAGGGGCAATATTTTTTCTGCGAAGAAAAAGACCCTTCTAAGCGATTTTCCTTTACCGAAGATCAAATTGGTAAAAAAGGTAAGTTTTTAAAACCCAATTCTTTAGTTGATGGTATTGTTTTTAACGAAAAAATCATTAACGTCATAGCGCCAATTAAGGTGCAATTAAAAGTTAAAGAATCTGCCCCAGGAGTTAAGGGAGATAGGGCTCAAGGCGGAACCAAAGAAGCCATTTTAGAATCTGGCGCCACAATTCAAGTACCACTTTTCATTGAAGAAGGCGATGTAATTGAAATTAATACTGAATTAGAAGAATACGTAAAAAGAGTCACAGAATAATTCCCAATTACCAATATCCAATTTCCAATAAAATCAATGATAATTTAATTAAAAAAAATCCGCGTTATTAATTTAAAGCGGATTTTTTGTATGAAAAATTCTACTCCACTGTCACGGATTTGGCGAGATTTCTGGGTTTGTCTACGTTTAGGTTTTTTAAATCGGCAATGTGATAGGCTAGCAATTGCAAGGGAATGACATTGATAATTGGAGACAAAATATCTAAAGTTTTGGGAACCTTAATAATGTAATCGGCCAAATTTTTTATCTTGCTGTCAGTGGAATTAACAATGGCAATAATTTTTCCGCCTCGGGCTTTAATTTCTTCCATATTACTGATAATTTTTAAGTAAGTATTGTCTTTGGGAGCAATAAAAACCACGGGCATATTTTCGTCTACCAAGGCAATTGGACCATGCTTCATTTCGGCTGCCGGATAACCCTCGGCGTGAATATAAGAAATTTCTTTTAACTTTAACGCTCCCTCTAAAGCCACCGGAAAATTAACATTGCGACCAAGATATAAAAAATTTTTACTCTCTTTAAATTTTTCTGCAATGTGACGAATTTTTCCCGACAACTTTAATGCCAAGCTCACTTTTTGAGGAATTTTTACTAATTCTGCCAAAATTTCTTTATCGCCGGATTTTAAATAATTCGCCAATAAAATTAAGGCCGTTACCTGACAGGTAAAAGCTTTGGTACTAGCAACACCAATTTCTGGGCCAGCGTATAAATAAATTCCACTATCTACTTCTCTGGCAATAGTAGAGCCAACCACATTAATAATTCCCAAGGTTTTAGCGCCTTTTTGTTTAGCCTCTTTAAGCGCTGATAAAGTGTCGGCGGTTTCACCAGATTGAGAAATAACAATCACCAAGTCGTTTTTTTTGATAATTGGGTCGCGATAACGAAATTCTGAAGCATAATCCACTTCTGTGGGAATTCCTGTCAGTTTTTCAATTAAATACTTTCCAATTAACGCCGAATGCCAACTTGTTCCACAGGCAGTGATAATAATTCTATTAATTTCTTTAGGATTTAATTTAAGACTTAATTTAACGCGATTCTTACTAATTCGGCCCCGCAAAGTATTTTCAATGGCCTGTGGTTGCCAAAAAATCTCCTTTTGCATAAAATGCTTAAAGCCTCTTTTTTCTATTTGATCAATTGTGAACTTTAACTGAACAATTTTCTTATCAACCAACTGACCTTGTAAGTTTTTAATAGTATAACCATCATAAGTTACAGAAACTATTTCATTATCATCTAAATATACTATTTTTTTAGTTTGCGAAATTACAGCCGAGGCATCAGAAGCAATAAACATTTGTTTTTTCCCAATCCCTAAAAGCAGTGGCGAACCTTTTTTAACCGCAACAATTTTTGCTTGATTTTTATCTAAAACCAACAACCCAAACGTACCCTCTAAACATTTAATGGTAGATGCCACCGCGTTTTCCAAATTGCCATTTTGATAAAATTTTTCCACCAGATGGGCAATAATTTCCGAATCGGTCTGTGAAATAATTTTATGACCCTCTTTTTTTAGGGCGGTTTTTAAAGCTTGATAATTTTCTATAATTCCATTATGTACAATGGCAATGTTCCCAGTGCAATCTAAATGAGGATGGGCATTAATTTCATTTGGCGCGCCGTGTGTTGCCCAGCGAGTATGAGCAATGCCAATACTTCCACCTATGCTTATTTTTTGAGTTTGCGCTTCTAATTCTGATACTTTGCCTTTCTTTTTAATTAAACAAAATTGATTATCATCTAAAACACAAAAACCAGCGCTATCGTATCCCCGATACTCCAGTTTTTTTAATCCATCCAGCAACAAGGAAGTCGCCTTTTTATTTCCAATATACCCTACTATTCCGCACACTTAGATTAATTTGAAATTTTAAATTTACAATTTGAAATCAATATTTTAATAATTAAATATTAAAATCAAAAAAAATTTTAAACATATTTTTAATTAATTTATTTCAAATTGAATTCAAATTTCAAATTGTAAATTTAAATAACTTTCATCTTTTTGCCAATTTTGGTAAATGCATTTATAGCCCTATTAAGATCCTTTTTAGTGTGAGATGCAGAAATTTGAACCCTTATGCGCGCTTGATTTTCTGGCACAACTGGATATCCAAAACCCACCACATAAATTCCTTCTTTAAACAAGGCCTTGGCCATATTTTTAGCTAAACTGGCGTCGCCAAGTATAATTGGAATAATTGGATGTTCGGTTTCTGAAATTTCAAAACCAGCTTTTGCTAATTCAGCCCGAAAATAGCGGGTATTTTCCCAAAGTAATTTATGGGGAGATAAATTTTCACTAATATAACCAATCACATAATCTATTACCGCGGTAATTACAGGTGGCAAAGAATTAGAAAAAATATAATTACGCGATCTTTGTCGCAAAAAATCAATATTCATTTTATTAGAAACTATAAATCCACCAGATGCCCCGCCCAAAGCCTTGCCCAATGTAGAAGTAATAAAATCCACCCGATTTTTCACACCAGAAAATTCGTGCGTACCACGTCCAGTTTTGCCTAAAATTCCAGTAGAATGAGAATCGTCCATTATCACCAATGCCTTGTATTTATCAGCTAAATCACAAATTTCTTTTAATTTAGCAATGTCGCCCTCCATACTAAAAACTCCGTCGGTCACAATCAAACTAAAACGCTTTGCCTGCGCAATTTTTAATTTAGCTTCCAGATCCTGCATATCTGAGTGTTTATAAATTAAGCGTTCAGCCTTAGACAGGCGCATACCATCAATTAAACTAGCGTGGTTAAATTCATCGGTAATAAGCGCATCCTCTATGGTTGTAATAGTTTGAAAAAGTCCAACGTTGGCATCATAACAAGATGAATATAAAATCGCATCTTGATAACCCATAAATTTGGCAATTTTTTTCTCCAAATCTTTATGAATTTTTAAAGTACCACAAATAAATCTCACCGACGACAAACCAAAACCCCAAACATCTAAAGCTTTTTTACCCGCCAGCGCCAATTCTTTTTTACCGGAAAAACCAAGGTAATTATTAGAACAAAAATTAAGATATTTTTTGCCCCCAACCGTTATTTCTCTTCCTTGTTTTGATTCAATAATATGTTCGTGCTTAAAAAGACCTTTATCTTTAATAGATTGTAATTCAGACTGTATAATATTTTGAAAATCTTGATTCATATAATTTTACTTTAACATATTAAAAATTACCTTTGGATTATTTTTCATAGCTTTTTCAAAATCTTCTTTTTTAAATTCAGAAAAATTAATTATTGTGCCTTCACCCTTTTTTAAAATTATCTCCCAAATTTTATCAGCCACGCCATTTGTTCTATCCGCTAAAATATTTTGCGCAATTTGCCAAGTTTGAAAAATTCTTCGCCCAATAACGCCATGAAGCGTTAAACCTTTAGTAATAATCCGAGAAAACTTAGGAATTTCAAAATTACCATCCTTTACACCAAACAATATCACCTGACCGCCCCGTCGCGCGCTTTCAAGGCAATTGTTAACACTAGAAACGGGACCGGCCATTTCCATAGCAATATCAACTCCCCTACCTTCTGTTAGTTCCATAATTTTTCTTACTACATCAGCATCAAATTCATAGACTTTTAAATGTTCTTTTCTTTCAATTTTAATGGTTTGGTGAGCCCCAAGTTTTTGTGCCATTTGTAAATTTTCATCACTAAAATCTACAGCAATAATATTGCTTGCCCCAAAATTTTTAAGCAGTAAAATTGAAAACAAGCCAATCGGCCCACAACCAAACACTGCCACTGATTGCCCGCGCACATCAACCTTAGTAATGGCGTGAACCGCATTGCCAAATGGATCAAAAATCGCAGAAATTTCGGGCCTAATTCTTACCGCGTCAATTGCCCATAAGTTTCTGGCTGGAACCTTAACATAAGGGGCAAAAATTCCATCAGTGGAAATTCCTAGAATTTTTTCATTCAAGCAAACATTATTTTCTCCAATCTTACATTGATAGCAAGTACCACAGGTAATATGCGAATCGCCAGAAACTAAACTACCGACTTCAATTTTAAGCGGATTTTGTGGGTCAGAGTATAAGGATTTTACCATAGACCCAACCTCAACAATTTGACCAGAAAATTCGTGTCCCAAAATTCTAGTTGTTTTATTTTCTTTTTTCAATGAATCGTAAATTAAATCTTCAAAAGCTGATCGTTGCCAAATACCTTTATCGCTACCGCAAACACCAGCAAAATTTACCTTAACAATCACGCAAAATGCGTCATCAGGGTTATTTGCCTGATCCAATATTGGCATCGGAATTTGTCGCATAATAAAACCGCTAGACGTTTTCCAGCCATCCTCCAGTGTATCAAAAGTTAAAGCAGGTATAATGTTTTTCATTTTATTTTATTTTGAATTATTTAAATTTAAATAATAAAAGTTTGTTTTTTTAATATTAAAGCCTAATTTTTGATAAAGCGCATTAGCAACTTCCCTTTCTGATTCACAGGTTAAAAATAATGTATTTATACCCAAGCTCTTGGCAAAATCAATTGCATATACCATAAGCTTTTCTCCCAAGCCTTGGCCACGATATTTTTCATCTAGAATTAAATGTTCAATTGAACCCTTAACGCCACTTAACTTTGGTATTTTAATTAATGTCACAATCCCAACAATACTACCATGGTCATAGTCATAAAGCGCTATTAAATAATTATTTTTAATCACTAAAGTTAGGTATTCTGGGTCTATGCTATAACTTTTTTTATACCATTGCGACAACAAAAGATTAATATCTTCTAAAACCTTGTCACTTAAACGAGTAACTCGCTTAATAACTAAATTATTTTTTAGCATAATTTTATTTGGAATTTAAGAATATCAAATTGTTATTTCTTTGTAAACCTGATAACACGCATTAGTAAAAAACTAGCAATTTTAGCTAGTTTCTTCTTTTTTTGGCAACTTAGGCTTTTTTTCGGGCTTAGCTTTAGAAACTATGGTTTTTGGTAGGTCGTGTACTGGCAAAACCACTGGCGGTTTAATAGGCGCCACCGGCTGTAGGTCCGGCGTAGATATTACAGGCGCTGGCACTTGCATAAAAGAGCGTTGCATAATTTCTTCTTCTACAATTGCGCGGGGACGTCCATATTTTAATTTAGAGATTTTTTTAACTGCATCTACAATTTGTGGTTTACCTTTTTGTGGTGGCAGGGTTTGCATTTTAAAAGGCGTTGAAGTTTTATTATTCAACATCATTTTGATAATTAAATTAAAATTATCTAAATTTACCAAATCAAATCGGGAAAATCCGGGTTCAAACTGTTTTTCCAAAAATTCTGCGTCATTGGCGCCAACCCTAAACGCTCCAACCGTTCCCACATTACCAAAAACTGAATCCCTGATTGGATCAGTTAGCTGGGCAATATACTGATGAGCAATAATCAGGTTTAACTTGTATTTTCTGGCTTCCGATAAAATTGTTGAAATGCTATCAGTAGTGAAATTTTGAAATTCATCCACGTACAAATAAAAATCTTTTCTTTCCGCTTCGGCCTGTCCCGCGCGTTTCATAGCCGCCATTTGCATTTTTGAAACTAAAATCAAACCCAGCAAAGAACTATTTACTTCTCCGGTTTGACCCTTAGATAGGTTAGCTAAAAATATTTTCCCGCTATCCATAACCTCCGCCAAATCAAAGCCCGAATGGCTTTGCCCAATAATATTACGCATCATTTCATTTTCAATAAAACGTCCCAATTTTGAAACTACATAGCCTAGCATGTCAGACCTCGTGTTTCCGGTAGTGGAGGCCCATTCTTTAGTCCAAAAATTTCTCACAACCGGATCCTTAACTTTTTTCAATCGTTCTTGTAAAAAAGCTGGATCAGTAAACATTTTTGGAATTTCTACTAAAGTACCCGGGTTTTCTTGATCAGCCATTAAAGCCAACATTGCATTACGCATATAATGCTCAAACATTGGGCCAATAATTTCTGGTGGAAAAAGTTTATAAAAAATTGATATCATTTCCTGCACCGCAAAATCTTTTTGCTCGGGTGAATCGTATTCTAGCATATTTAATCCGCATGGCCGAGACAAATCAAATGGCTCAAAAAGCACCACGTCATCAACTCGGTTTTTAGGAATATTAGCTAAAGTATACTCAACTAATTCGCCGTGAGGATCAATAATTGCCACCCCCTCGCCATTTTCAATGTCCTGACGAATCATTTCCTGCATAAATGCGGATTTACCGGTACCGGTTTGTCCCACCACATACAAATGCCGGCGACGATCTTGGCGCGATCCAAAATACACTTTTTTAGTTTCCTGACGAAACAACACAGTGCCAAGTAAATTCGGCCCAGTTTCTGGCAAATCAGATGGTGGCGCCACCGCTGACGATTTTGACCCTTTAATATATGGTGTTTCAGTAAAAAAAGTTGGAAAATGATAAATACTGGTTAATTCTTCAGTATTTAAAATATTACTTTGCTTTTTATTAAAAATCCGAAAACTAAAATCATAAATTAATTTTTTTAAAGTTCCGCCCTTTACCTCTGTGGCCTCTAAGCCATTAATAGCTGAAAGAGAAAATTGATTAAAAGAGCTAATTAAATTATGTAAAATCTCTTCAGCTCGAACCTGACTTTCCGCTGATGCCATAAGCCTAATATTGGTATCAAAAGGTTGTTTTTGAATTTTACTTTGCACAGCCTCGTAGGCCATTTGATCAATATTTTGTTCTTTTTTTTGCGTAATTTCCAAATCTTTGACTTTATCTGGCGTCTCTCCAATCACAATTTGACGAGCAATATTTATAAAAGCACTTTTTGTTGATTGGCCAATTGACCCCCTTACCTGCTCTCCACTCTTAATCTTTGCCAGCATTTTTTCACCCTCTTTTCTGATATTAAGTCCAGTTAAAGGCCTAATAATTATTTGAATCGCCGCGCCTTCGTTAGCCGAAATTTTACTTAGGTTATTGGTAATAGTGGCAATTGGGTCTTTTTCTAATTTTTGGTAGGTACTAATGGGAAATAAATAGTGATCCCGAAGCCTTAAAAAAGCACCAGAAACAAAACCCTTGGGCTCAAAAATAGTGTAATCTTGCGCAATTTTTTCTATTACTGCGTTTGAATAAACTCCCTGAACATATTTTTCAAAGGCGCCCTCTAAAGATTTTGGCACACAAACATAAAAAGAAATATCCGACCCACCTGTCTGCGAAGCAATTTCTAGCGCAATAGATGGCGCCGACCCAAACATACCAGGTTTTTTAAGATATAAAAAATTAGCTAGCACTTGTTCCATTTGAGAAATTAAGATTTTTTCATCCTGTCTGGCACTATCGCCCTTAGTCTCATTTTTTGGCATTAAAACCAAAAACAAGACTGATTCCAGTCCCCCAAACATAGACCTTTTTTCTACATTTTCATAATACAAAGCCACCACAAAACCCAACGATACCAATAAAAAAATAAAAACTAATGCTAAAATGATAAAATCCATATAAAATATCTCTACTTTAAAAATTCTTTGTAGTGCCCACCTTTCACCAGCGTATCGTGAAAAACATCTAACAAATAAGGGTCGTCCATTTTTTTAGCTACAGATACCGCAAACACCACACCCTTAGTTTTTGCCAAATCCAAAAGTTTTGTGATTTTTTTTTGTTCATCTAGATTTTTTGCGTCGCCAGCCTGTAATTGAGCTTCTAAATTTTTACTATCATCCAAATTAGCCTTTTCTAAATCAATCCGAATTTGCTTATTTTGAATTTGCTCCTGAGATAAATTTTCAAATTCTTTAATTTCTGAATTTTCCCCTAATTCTAAATCACCAAAATCATCAACAGATTCATTTATCTTTTCAGAAACTATTTTTTTAACCTCGTCCTTATTTTCCAGAGGACTTTTTTGGGATTGAACCATGTTTTTTTAGTTTGTAGTTGGTAGTGAGTAGTTTGTAGAATTGAATAAAATATTTTAATTCAAGAAAAAAACCACCAGCTACTCACTACAAACTACTCACTAAAATTATTTTACATCTAAATCCAACAAAGACGATTCTTTTGATCCTGTCGCGGTTACCATTACTTTAAGACCAGTAGATTCCTTGGAAACCTCATATATTTTAACGCAGGGAACAGGATCAAAGGCTGGCTTCATAGCCGATTCACATAAATTGGGGTTTGGCAATAAAAAATATAATTGATTATCAATGGCAACAAATTCCCTGCCCTCAGAATCCACAATATTACCCACTTTCCAAGAACCTTGTGGCAGAGTGACTTTACCCTTATTTTGAGCAGAAACCACCACTCGAATAAATTTTTCCGTAGTAGTTATAGGTTTTTGATTTTGATAAATTCTATCATTGCTTTTTACTGAATTGCCAAGATTATCGGCAGATTCAAACATTAATTTTACATCTCCAATAGTTGCTTCGTAAACAGGTTTTGGAATTTCAGCAACAATTCCCGAATTAATATTTGCGCCTGTGCCATCAGATTTTTTTGCGCTTTTAATTTTTAACACCACGAATGCTATAACAGTAATTACCATTAATACCAAAAGTAAAATTAACAAAATACTAGAAACCGAACCAGACGATTTATTTGATTTTTTACTCATAAATTTAAATCTAGTTATAAAATATATTTACAATTTAATTTATTATATCATATTTTATTCTGCAACATAACCCATCGCCATCTTTGGTATTGATCTTGGTAAAATTGCCAATTTTCATAAGACAATTTTTTAAGCAAGGCTTGAATAGATTTTTTTTGAGTACTGTCAAATTCCATAAAAATCACGCCACCAGAATTTAAAAAATCCACTGCGCCAGCTAAAAAATTTTTAATATAAAATAGCCCATCTTCTCCGCCAAATAAAGCCACATGTGGCTCGTAATCTAAAACTGACGCTGGTATTTTGCTTTTTTTAGTCAGCGCAATATAGGGCGGATTGGCAAAAATATAATCGAATTTACCTTTTACTTTATCAAAAATATCCGATTGAATTACTTTGTACCGTTTTTTATCTAAACCGTTAATTTTGCAATTTAATTTTATTTGATCAATATTTTTTTTGTCTTTTTCCGCAAAAACTACTGTTGCATTTTGAATATTTTTTAAAACCGCAAGTCCAATACACCCAGATCCAGAAAATATATCCAAAACCTTAACACCATAATCCCCAAAGCTTTCAGAATCATAGTGCATCTTAGAAATCGCTTTTTCAACCCAAAATTCGGTTTCTGGTCGTGGAATTAAGGGCTTTTTGGATAAATCAATTTTGCAACCTAAAAATTCGGAAAATCCAATCACATAAGCCAACGGCTCGCCTGCCTGTAGCCTTTTAATATCTTTATCAAAATTTTTATTTGGCTTATCAAAATATTTTTCTTTTAAAAGCCAAGCAATTTCTTTTTTCATTTCTTTATTCTTACATAAATTCAAAAAAGACCCAAATTTTTTTGGGCCTTTCTATTTTTAATACAGAACTTCGGCTTTAATAATTTTATCGCGATCAGGATAAGACAAAACTATCCTTAGATTATCCTCACTACCACCTTGCCGATAGGCTATGGGTCTTGCCTGACCAGTTTGCACATCTAGCATTGTTTGGCATGATAGGCAATAAAAATACCCAGCCCAAGACATTTTCCCTCCCGGATCAGGAAGAATGTACCATGGCACAAACATAAACTCCCCTAGTTTTGCATTGCGACCACACTCACATTCTATTACATCAGTCAATTTGCAATAAACGTCCATTTTTGTTTGCCTTTCTGTCAAAGAGCTGGAAAAAAAATCCGCAACAAGCGGATTTTTACACAATACTTAAAATTTCTACTTCAGTGAAAGTTTGCCGATGACCAATCTTGCGTTTATATCGTTTCTTGGGCTTATATTTAAAAATAATTAATTTAACTCCTTTGCCTTGAGACAAAACTTTGGCGGTAACTTTAACATCTTTTAGAATTGGCGCGCCAATCTTTACATCTTTACCATCGCCATTTTTATCGCATAGCAAAACCTCGTCAAAGGTAAATTCCTTACCTTCTTCTATTTCCAGTTTTTCTACTTTAATTTTATCTCCAGCAGAAACCAAATATTGTTTCCCACCAGTTTTAATAACAGCAATCATATAAACATCTTAGCAAAATTAATGTTATTGGTCAATATCCGGAGCCTCAATTGTCGGAATTTCAATTTTTTCGCCCCCTTCCCGCTCAATAATTTTAACCACATCTTTATCAATTTTTTCAAATTCTTTGCCGGCTTTATTGTAACTACTAACCGTGCCAGCTAAATGATTGCCCATTTTTTTAAAATGATCTTGATAGCTTAGCAAATGCCGAGACAACATTTCAACTCTTTTTTTAATTTCCTTGGCAGATTCCTCAATTTGCAAAGATTTTAACCCCTGCAATACCGTTTGCAAATAAGCCAAAAATGATGTGGGTGAAACAATAATAACATGTTTATTCTTAAAAGCATATTCTATCAAATCCTGCGTATTAACTTTAGTTGCCCCAACCTGATTGATTAATAAATCATAATAAATTGCTTCGTGGGGAATAAACATAAAAGCAAATTCCATTGTACCTTCAATGGGTTTAATATATTTTGAGGTTTCGTCAATTCTCATTTTTAAATCTGCCTTAAAAAGCCGTTCTAATTTTTCTCGTTCCACTGGATTTTTTTCCTCTACAATTCGGTTATAATTTTCCAAACTGAATTTAGAATCAATAGGAATAATTTTATCTTTAACAAAAACTACCGCATCCACCAGCGTTCCATCCTTAAAACCGTACTGCATTTGATAACTTCCGGGAGGCAAAACATTTTTTAAAACAGTTTCAAGATAATATTCCCCCAAAATTCCTCTTTGTTTAGGATTTTTCAAAATATCTTGCAGACTTTGCAATTGATCGGTAAAACTGACTACCTGACGATTAGTTTCATCTAATTTTGCCAATCGTTCACGCACATCACCAATAATCTTGGCTGATTGATTAAATTGATCCATTGAATTTTTATTAGACTCAGAAAGCTTAACATCTAAAACCTGTGAAATTTGATTAATTTGTTGCTGAAGCATTAATAAAGAATTATCGTCTTTTTTTTCAGGTTCCGGCTTTTTTTTCACCAACAAAAAAATCACCGCACCAATTCCAGCAATAATAATCAAATAAAAAAAATCTGTAATTAAATCCATATAATTATATAATTGTACATTATAATTTTACAAGAAAAAAGCCCCGCATTTCTAAAACACGGGACTTTAAAGTCAATTTTTATTACTCAATCATAATGGTTGAGCCAAGTTTTTTGCCGGAGTTGAGCTGACGGCAAGCCCTAATCAACTTTATTTTTGATCCAATTTCAATGTCACGCGCCGACAAAGCCGAGATAAGGTATCCATCTCGCTCCCGCTCGACGATAACGCTTTTGATGCCAGTATTGGCAATCACTTCTACTGCCTTGACGGTAAAAACATCGTCCTTCTGACTCTGAGCCTCAAAAGTAGTGATAGAAACAGAACGTTTCATCATCTCCCATTTCGGATTTTCTGACTTTTCTTGATTTTGGCGATTACAGCCAAAAGCAAAAACGATAATGACCGAGACAGTCATCAAAGAAACAATCCGCATAACCTTCTCCTTGAAATTAGACAAAAAATTTTAGTTGCACGCCTTAAAACACATAATGCTCTAAGAAGTATAACTAAAATAATATTATAAAGAACTATTTATTGCACCTTTACAGTATATAATTTTTCACAGACTCGTGTCAAGCCCACCCCAATAGAAAAGTAGTTTTTTATGGAAAATGAGCAATGAAGCCCCGCGCCCCGCGGGGCGCGGCTGCCTCACTCGTTCTCCATAAAATGGGTTCGAGCTTGGTTGTAAATACAATCCAGTATCCAGCTTTTTTGGCTTCGACCGAACGTTTGGACGGCCACGCGAAGTGCGGCCGTCCAACTCGTCGGTCAAAAATCTAAAAGTTTTATCGTGGAGCCGCTTACAAGAATCGAACTTGTGTCTACGCTTTACGAAAGCGTTGTTCTACCACTTAACTAAAGCGGCGCGTTTGCGAATTTCTAATTTTTAATTTCTAAATAATGTTAAAATTTCTTGATGTTTAAAAAATAATTAGTTAAAAAATTATTTTAAAAATTATAAAATTAGTTAATTATTTCTCTATCACAAATACCAATTCGCTATCAAATAAAATTTCCGTTGTCTGACACCCCTCATTTTCTACCATTTTTTTAAAATTATTTCGATAAAATTCTGCCATACCAACATTTTTACCGCCTAAACTTTTAATTGGAAAAGAAACTACTAAATATTTACACGGTAATTTTTTAATCAATTCCAAACCAGAATCTTTCTTTTGATGTTCTAGACACGGCAATAACTTTAGTAAAAATACCACATCTGCGTATTTAAAATCGTCGCACAATACATCACCCACGCCAACCTGCGCATTTTTTATAGATAGTAATTTTAAAACTGAATTTAAAAAACCCACTTCTTTTTGATCAATATCATAAGCCTGATATTTAATATCTTGCGACCCCATCCACAAATATGTCAACGGGTTTAATCCGCAGGCGTAATCAATAATGGAGCCTGGTATGCCCGTAACTTTAAATATTTTTTGATAAAATTCATCTAGTATACTAGTTCGCTCTTTCACCGAAGATTGTAAATGCAAAATTGGTAAAATTAATTCTTTTAATTTTTCTATTCCAATCAAATTAGAGTCAAAATCCGCATACATCTGCGAAAGTTTTAAAAAAACTTTGTCAAAATCCGGCTGACTGGCATAAAACGCGCCCCAAATTTGATGTAAAAGATTTTTAGCTTTTTTTTCCATCACCAATCCAAAACCTTGGCGAAGACGGTTTGTTTGCGCATTTTTTAACACCAAATCCCCCACCACCCTTTCTATAGTTCTAAAATAAATACCTTTGTATTTTTTAGATTTTTTGATATTTTCTACAACCCGATCGATTAATTCTTTATCATTCATAAATATTTTAAACGAGTTATGACAGGCAACCTCTATACTAATTCTTTTATGGCTTAAAATTTATCTTTTATCCATTGCCAAAAAACCTGAAAATAATTTGACTTTGCGCTATCATTTTTTTGCTCTTCAGTTTTTGGCATAATAAATGAAACTGCTTTCTCTCCGGGTTTTTGCAGGTCTAGCTCTTCTCGAGCCACCTTTTCAATATAATCAGTGTTATTTGATTTTTCAATTCCTTGTTTTAATTGGCTATTTCTTAATTCAATATCTCTAATTTGCTGTTTTAAACTTGATAACTGAGATAAAAACTCTTGCCGTTTTTTGTAAATTCTAATATTGGCAATAATTAAAATTACTATAAATACTAAAATTAAAATACCGCCGAGCCACTTCCAAAAATCCGACGAATGATTCCTCTTCCTATTTTTTTTAAAATCTGTTACCATATTTATAATAAGCACACTAAATAAGGTTAGTGAAAAGCAACTTCACAAGCCAAGGACTTTACGCGCTAAATTCTAGTCAATTATGAAATCAAAAAAAATCTTTAAAATTATCTGGACCATACTAGTATCGCTAATTGCCATCAGTATGATTATTAGCTTTGTTGGAGTGGGTTTTTTTAGATAATTCTAAACCTAGTCTAGCAAAATTTAGATTAAAAAACCAGCACAAATAATGCTGATTTTTTTATTACAAAAGCTAGTAGGTGGCAATATTTTTAATACTATTTTCGTACACCAATAGCATTTTTTTGACTTGATCCTGATCAATTTTATAATCAGAATTGTAGACAATACTATTTCTTAAATTATGGGCCAGTATAATTTCTTCTGCGTCAAATGAAATTTTTTTATGGGCATTATCAATTAATTCTTCAAAAGTATCACCTTCAAAATCCGCATCTTGCAAGGTCTGGTATAAAAAGTCATCAGCTTCTATAATGGCCAGCTTTAAATCTGACTCCGCACCAGAATCAATTCTTTTTTTAATATTTTTCCAACTCTTATTTACATTTCTTAAACCATAAGTTTCGTGAGATAAAAATTCAGTTGCGTCTTGTAAAAACTGGTGTTGTACATAACTACTGTTAACATACAGCCAGATAATGACACAAAAAAAGAAGGCGGTAAAAAAAACGAAAACAATCTTAATGGGAAAAAGCGTATCTTGAATTGAAGGCGAAGAAATAAAATAAATAAATTCTTTTATACCAAAAAAATCATAGAGATTTTCCCAAGTAAATGTGCTCCACGAAACATTATAAAAAGTATAATTAAAAACTGTGATATCCAATGTTTTTAAAATTCGAAATTCAAATATCGAAATTCGAAACATTTTGAATTTATTTCGGATTTCGTGCTTCGCGCTTCGGATTTAAATCTATTGTACCAATTTTTCTATCTCTGACGCAACTGTCAAAATTTTGTCTTCTTCAAAATGGTTGCCGATGATTTGCAGACCCACGGGTAATTTATCTACAAAACCAACTGGTAAAGAAATTGCTGGCACGCCGGCTAGCTTTAATGGACAAGTATAAATATCCATTAAATACATAGATATTGGATCACTAGATTTTTCACCGATTTTAAAAGCTGGAATTGGTGAAGTGGGGGTAAAAATCACATCCACTTTTTTAAACGCATCAGTAAAATCCTGAGTAATTAATTGGCGGACTTCTTGCGCTTTTTTATAATAAGCATCGTAGTATCCCGAAGAAAGAGCATGAGTCCCAACTAAAATTCGTCGCTTAGGCTCAGGTCCAAAACCAGCGCCACGGCTTTTCACGTAAACATCTAACAAATTTCTAATTTCGAATTTCGAATTTAGAATTTCAGAATATCCATATCTTATACCATCGTAACGCGCCAAATTTGCCGAAGCTTCAGATGGCACAATAATATAATACGTCGCAATTGCGTATTTGGTATTGGGCAAACTAATTTCAACTATTTCTGCTCCGGCGGATTTAGCTTTACCAATCACATCTTTAATTATTTTTTCTACTGCAGGATCAATACCCTTAGCAAAATATTCCTTAGGAACGCCAATTTTTAAATTTCGAATTTCAAATTTCGAATTTCGAATTTTATGCTTATTTGGGATTTCGACACTAGTTGCATCCATCGAGTCTTTGCCCTTTATAGCATCAAAAACAATTTTAGTATCTTGGACATTTTTAGTAATTGGGCCAATTTGATCAAGAGAAGAAGCTAAAGCAATCGCCCCATAACGCGATACCGCGCCATAGGTAGGATTTAGCCCCACCACACCACAAAATGAGGCTGGCAAGCGAATTGAGCCTCCCGTATCAGATCCTAGCGTAAAACAGGCCTCTTTAGCTGCTACAGCGGCAGCCGCGCCACCCGAACTACCACCAGAAACCCGAGTTAAATCATGAGGATTTTTAGTCACCTTAAAAGCCGAATTTTCCGTAGAAACACCCATCGCAAATTCATCCAAATTTACTTTCCCTAAAATTACCGCTCCATCGGCCTTTAACTTTTTAATGACCGTAGCATCATATGGCGCAATATAATTTTCCAGCATTTTTGAACCAGCGGTGGCCTGCATTCCCTCTACCAAAATATTATCTTTAATGGCGCAAGGCACGCCACACAAAAGCGGAAATTCCGTTATTAATTCAGAGCCTTTTTCAGAATCTGATTGCCACGCTTGAATAATTTTATCCGCCTTTTCTGCTTGATTTAAAGCAAAATCTTCTGTAACCGCTAAATACGCGCCAATATCATTGTCATTTTTTTTGATTTGCTCCAAATAGGCCTTAGTCACTTGAACTGAAGTAAACTTATTTTTTTTAAATCCGTCGTGAAGTTGAGTAATTGTTAAATCGATTAAATCCATGTGTTTAATTTGAAATTTACAATTTGAAATTTGAAATCAATATTTAAAAAACCAAATATTCCAATTTTAAAAAAACGGCGTAGTTTAATTTATTTCAAATTAATTTTCTTTTCAAATTGATTTCAAATTGTAAATTTCAAATTTCAAATTCGCTATAAAATTGACTTTACCTTAAAATATCCCTCTTGCTTATCTGGCGCCATTGCCACCAAATTATTTGCCAAACTGGCTGGGCTTAGGATTACCTCGTCTTGCCTTAGTCCACTATTTTTTAAATCTAGGCTAATTTTTGATTTATCCATTTTTGCCTTTGGCGCGCCCTTAAGAACAGTAAAATAATCCAAAATCGCAGACAGATTCTTTTGCATATTTTCCGTTTCTTTGTCTGTTAATTCCAGTCGCGACAATTTGGCGATATGTAAAACTTCTTCTTTTGAAATCATAAATAAAGTGTAGCAAAGTTATATCAGATTCTCAATCATTGACAATACATTTTATTATGATATAATTAAATATTACAATCACTAGTCCTTTTTAAGGGAGAAATTCTAATGGCACGCATCCTAGTTGTTGATGACGATGAAGCAATCCGAAACCTCTATTCCAACGCGTTAAAAAGCGCTGGTTATCAGGTGGAAACCGCCACGGACGGCGACCAAGCTCTGCTATTTCTAGAGCACGACAGCTTTGATCTGATGGTCACAGATCTGAAAATGAAGAGGCTGGACGGCGACGAACTGGCAAGGCAGGCAAAGGAAAAATGGCCTGCTATGCCAATCCTAATGACAACCGGGAGCTTGGCTCCCGACGATTGTAAGGCAGATTACATTCTGCCCAAGCCCTGCGCCTTGTTTGATTTTCTCGATCAGGTCAAAAGGCTACTAAAAAAATAGCCTAAAACCAAAAACCCACTTCACTTAACGTGTCGTGGGTCTTTTTTAATTATCAACCCAAACTACGCAATGTTTTTATAAAATAATACCCAATTACCCAAAGGACTTGACATTCATACCTAAAAATGTAATAATTAACTTGTGTTCGATTCGCCCTTTAACAATTTCACCAAAGGAGAAAGATCATGACCGAAACGAAGACTATTGTTGAGAATTCCAGGGAAATCACTTGGTCAAAACAGGTGATGCTGGGGTTTATCTTCGTTGCTACTATCTTGGCCATTGTGTTCACTTATCAGATGGCTTGTCTGGTAAATTTCAAGGCCTACAGCAACATAACCATCATGAAACACGATATGGAGCTGGTTGAAAAGCACAAGGCCGAGAAAGAGGTGTTCGTAACGGAATTAAAAAACCGGGACGAAGTTGTTGAAAAACAGAGCCAACTCATAGCAGGTTATGAGAAACTGTTAGAAGCTCAAAAGGAAAGCCTAAAGCTTTACAGAGAAAAAGATCAAGAACGCAAGGAAGCCAACAAGGATCTCCTTGAAGCTCAAAGGAAGAGTCTAAAGATCAGTCGAGAGCTTGAAATAGCCCAGAGTAATTTCATTGCTTTTCAGAAGGATCGAATCAAGGACATGGAACTTCGGATCAAAAGACAAAGCGACGGTCTTGATGCATTCGAACAGCGACACGCTAGCGATTTGGACACGATCAATTTTTACAAAAAGGAGTTTGATAAGATTGATCGTGAGTACTACATGGACAGGCTAATTGGGGTATTGGAAAACCCTGAAAAACTCTACCAACACACCCTAGAACAGGTGCAAAGGATTCGCTTCATACAAGTCTTGCTTGGCGAAAAAATGCCAAACGCCAAAGACTAAGAATCAACCAAAAACCCACTTCACTTAACGTGTCGTGGGTCTTTTTTTAAAAAAATTCCTTATTAGACTTGTCCCTAAATAAAATCCTTAGCGAAAATTCAAGATTTCGAGCTAGAAATTTGATAGAATATTGAGGCTTACCCTTGCGGTAAGCCGAAAGATTATAGCAAATTTATGGCCGAAAGGTTGAATTTACAGCAAGATTTTATTTAGGGACAAGTCTATTATTCAAAATTAGAAATTAGAAATTCTATCTAATAAAAAAACCGCTTCAGCGGTTTTTTTATTAGATGGGGGCTCCCCACTCCTCGTCTTTTTCTACCAAATTTGCTAATTCATCAATATTCTCTAATGCTAATCCACAACCTCGCACCACCGATGTTAACGGATCGTCAATAATTTTGCAGGGCATTTTAGTTTCGTGACTAATTAAAACATCTAAGCCTCGCAACATTGACCCACCGCCAGCCAAATAAATGCCATTGGTCATTACATCGGCCAAAAGCTCGGGTGGTGTTTCCTCAATTGTGGTTTTAATCGCCGACACAATTTGTTTAACTGATCTATCTAATGCTCGCTGGATATCATCATTAAAAACTACCACCTCTTCTGGCAAACCTGTGACTAAATTTCGTCCACGCATTGGCATTTCTTTTTTTTCTTTTGACGGAATGGCACTACCAATATTAATTTTAATGTACTCGGCCGTGCGTTCACCAATTAAAAGCTTGTATTCTTTTTGCGCAAACTGAATAATATCATCGTTTAATTTATCACCCGCCACTCGCAAACTTCTAAAGGCCACAATACCGCCAAGAGAAATTACCGCGACTTCCGTAGTACCACCGCCAATATCTACAATAAAGTTTCCACCAGCATCTTGAATTGGTAATTTGGCGCCAATGGCACTGGCCAAAGGTTCTTCAATTAAGAATACAGTTCTGGCGCCGGCGGACTTGGCAGCGTCGCGCACAGCTTTTCTTTCTACTTCTGTTACTCCGCACGGAATTCCAATAATTACTCTTGGCGAATAACCGAAAATACCAAACATTCTTTTTGATCCAGCCACGGCTTTTTCAATGAAGTACTTTAACATTTGCTCGGTCACTTCAAAATCAGAAATTACGCCATTGACCAACGGACGAGTGGCCGTAATATATGATGGAGTTCTGCCCACCATTTTTTTGGCTTCGTCTCCAATCGCTAAAATCTGACCGGTTTTGTTGTTAACCGCCACCACCGATGGTTCGTTAATAATTATTCCGCGGTCTTTAACATACACCAAAGAATTGGCGGTGCCCAAATCAATGGCCATATCAAGAGACAAAAATGAAAATAGTTTTTTAAAAGGATTTTGCATATTAATTTCTAATTACTAATTTCTAATTGATCTAATTCCTAATCAATATCCAATTTTCTAAATGTCTAACTTCCTAAATAACTTGGGATTTAGATATTTTACAGTTTGGGATTTTATTAGGTTAATTAGAAATTAGATCAATTAAAATAATTTCGTCAGGTCTTTAATTTTTACCAATTTTACACTAGCCTTACTTCTTTCCTTAACCTCCACAGAATTTACCGCTAATGTTCTTTCTGAAACTACAACTCTGTATGGAATTCCAATTAAGTCTGATTCGGCAAATTTTTCTCCGGGATTTTTTTGCCTGTCATCATATAATACTTCAATATTTTGTTTTTGCAAATCAAGGTACAATTTTTTAGTTGCTTTGGCAACTTTCGGGTTTTGCTCAATTTGGATTAAATGCACTAAAAATGGCGCCACGCTTTTTGGCCACACAATTCCTTTATCATCGTGACTGGCTTCTACAATTGTTCCCAGTACCCGACTTAAACCTATTCCGTAACAGCCCATAATCACTGGTTTTTCAGTGGCGTCTTTATCGGTAAATTTTAGGTCAAATGGCTTGGAAAACCCTGTGCCAAGCGGAAAGATATTACCCACTTCAATTGATTTTTTTTCTTCAAAGTCCGCATTTTGACATTTAGGGCAAGCAGGATTTTCCACCTTAATTTCTTTATTAACGGCAAAGGAACATTTTTTACAAATAAAAATAATATCTTCGCCAGCTTCTGTTAATGTCTGAAATTCATCGGAGTACTTTGAAAAACTGCCACCAGAAGCCATAGTTCTATAAGTAATTTTGCCAATTCCAAATTCTTTATAAATATTCGCGTACACTTTCGCTAGTTTTTCATAGTAAACCTCAAAATCTGCTTGAGTTGAATGAAAAGAATACAAATCTTTCATCAAAAATTCCCGAGTTCTTAAAATTCCGGATTTAGCGCGAAGTTCGTCTCTAAATTTGGTTTGAATTTGAAAAACTGAAAATGGTAAATCCCGATAAGAAAACACCATTTTTTTGGCTAGCGGAGTAATAATTTCCTCGTGCGTTGGCCCCATTGCGTATTCTTTATCACCAGAAGATTTAACCTTAAATAAAATATCTAGTGTATCCCACCGATTGGTTTTAATCCAATTTTCTTTGGGTTGTAATACTGGCAATAAAAGCTCCTGCCCACCAACTGATTGCATATTTTTACGGATAATATTTTCAATTTTTTTAAGCACCAAAAATCCCAGCGGTAAAAAACTGTAAACTCCCGACATTAACTGATCCACATATCCTGCGCGAGTTAACAGGTCATGCGAAACCGAATCAACTCCCGCGGTTTTATTTTTATTAGTTTTATAAAAAAGTTTTGACTGTAACATTTGTGTGAATTTGAAATTTGAAATTTACAATTTGAAATCAATATTTAAATATTAAAATACATGAATTTAGAAAAACTTTTTTTATACTTCAAATTTATTTATTTCAAATTGATTTCAAATTTCAAATTGTAAATTTAAAATTAAATGCCTGCTTTCCAATAATCCACCACTCTTGGAATATCGAATTTTATGGTGATAAAAAGCGACATAGAAATTAATAAAATAAAACAGATTGCCGTAATAACCTGCTCCCATTTAACAGGAACTGGCTTGCCAATAACTTTTTCTATCAATAAAAAAACTAATTTTCCGCCATCCAAAGCTGGAATTGGAAAAATATTAAAAATTGCCACCAAAACAGAAATTGATCCAATAAAATACAGGAAAAATCCTAATCCATAACCTACCGCATTAGCCAAAAATATCGTAATGCCTACGGGTCCCGCTAATTGAGCTGTGCTTGGCGCCCCCTTGCCAGAAACCAGATTAACAATTGCTTCATAAATTCCTTGCAGAGATTTTACCGTCACTTCAAAGGTAAATTTTAAGCCTTCCCATGGCGCCTGATAAAACGGGTATTTATCAATAATTTGTGCCATTCTTTCTAAACCAGCACCAATTGCGCCCTGATTTTGCGAATAATCAATTCTCGGAATTAGATTAAGCTCTATGTTTTTTCCCTGTCTTTCAACATTTAAAATAACTGGCAAACCATTATCATTTCTTAAAAATTCCTGAAAATCCTCAATTTTATCAACTTTTAAATTTGCAATTTGGTTTTTGATACTTAAAATCACATCACCTTTTCGCAACCCCGATTTTTGCGCTGGTGAATTATCAGCGACATTCATAATCAAAACCTTAACTAATGATCCTGGAACATCTTTATCCCCTACTGGCACGCTTGCACCAATTGAAAATAAAACCGAAAAAATAACAATCGCGGATAACCAAAAAGCAATAACACCCCCAGCCACAATTAACATTCGTTTCCAAATTGGCAAAAAAGTAAAACTTTCTGCACTATGCACATCACCTTCCTCGCCATAAATTTTTACAAAAGCTCCCAGAGGAATTAAATTAACCGAATAAAATGTACCACCAAATTGCTTACCAAAAAACCTCGGCGGATAACCAATACCAAATTCTTCCACCCGCACCCCGAATTTTTTAGCAATAATAAAATGCCCAAATTCATGGATAATCATCAGGGCAATCAAGCTAAAAAAAGCAATTAATAGGGTTAGAAACATAGGCTTAATTTAAAATGATAAATTTAAAATTTAAAAACAATGATCAATTTCAGAATTTTTACATTAAAATCTTTAAATTGTTTTTGAATTTGTTATTTTAAATTTTAAATTACATTAAGTCCTTCTCCTTTCGCTCTACCAAATCCTTAATCTTTTTATTATATTCGTCAATTAATTTTTGTAGTTCATCTTTGCCACGGAATTTATCGTCTTCTGAAAGCGCGCCTTCTTTTTGGGCCTTTTGAATTTTATTCCAACAATCCTCTCTCCAGTGACGCAGGGTTTGCCTCCCATCTTCGGCTTTTTGGTTTAAAACCTTTACCAAACTTTTACGGTATTCTTCAGTTAGCATTGGCAAACTCAATCTTAGAACATTTTTGTCCACTACCGCCGACATACCAAGACCAGAACTGCCAATAGCCTGCTCAATGGGTTGCAAATATGATACATCCCATGGTTGCACAACAATTTGATTTGGTTCGGGGCAAGAAATACTCGCCAATTGATTAAGGGTAAAATTACTACCAAAACAAGTCACTTGCAAATCCTCAACCAAACTTGGCGTAGCGCGTGAAGTCCGAATTTTATCAATTTCTTTGCCTAAAAAACTAAAAGATTTTTCAAATTCAGGTTTTACTTTATCAATAAATTCTTTTAATGACATTTTTGTGAATTTTAAATTTGAAGTTTGAAATTTGAATTCGGTAACTTAATATTTAATATTCAAATATTTCAAATTGATTTCAAATTTTAAATTTTAAATTTCAAATTAGTTTATATTTCTATTAATAATACTTCCAGCGCCAACTTTAAATTAATATTACTGACCGATGCTTGCTGATTAAGTTTTTCCACCAAAAGAATAATATTTTTTAACTTTTCTATAGAATAATCCTTAAATTGTGGCGGAACTAATATAGTTAATACCCCAATTTTTGCTAGTAAAATATTTCTTAAATAATTTTGTAAAATCTTTAAAATTTGACTAAAATTCTCACCTTCTAAATTAACTTTTTTAGCATAACCAAACCTTACTGACAATCCCCCACCAATGACCAACATCAATTCCTGCAAAATTTTTTGCTCAGCTAAGGATTCTTGACTCTTTGTTGATAAGGAAAATTTTAATTGCTGACAGCGAGAAAAAATTGTGGGCAGTAAAGCGTCGGGTTTAGCAGAGATTAAAAAAATTACAGTTTTGCCTTTGGGTTCTTCTAAGGTTTTTAAAAAACTATTTTGGGCTTCGGTATTAATACGATCGGCGTTTTCTATAATTATTGCCTTATAATTTCCATAATAAGACTTATAATTTAAAAAATTATTGACTTGCCGAATTTGCCCTATATCAATTTCCAGCATATCTTTTTCATTATCAACTGAAGATTTGCTATCCTTAGACCTTAAAACTAGCAAATCGGGAAAACTCTCTTTATTTATTAAATTACAATTCTGACATTTGTCACACGGCTGATCTGTTACTAAAACTTGACCGTCACCCAGCTTAAAATGCAAACAATTTATAAGTTTAATAAAAGAAATAGCAAATTCTTTTTTACTAACTTCCTCTCCTCCAGACAACAAATAAGCGTGTGATAATTGCCCAGCTAAAAATTTACCTTTTAAAAACTGTCGTAAATTATCATATTCCATATTTTTCACTTTAGTAATTCAAGATTTGCCTTAATATTAGCAAAACATCGACAACAATAAAAGACTTGACAAACATTACTAGCGGATTTAGTATTAAACTATTAAGAATTAAGTTGTTCTTTTTTAAGGGGGAGCTTATGATTGAAGAACTTGAGAAAAAAACTGAGACGGTAAAAATTATGTTAATGTGGGTGCTTTGCATTAACGTGTGCGCACTAACTATAACATTAGCGTTTATGTCGCGCCAGTTATCAGAAATAAATGATAACCTATGGGAAATCAAAAAAAGCGCTAAGGCGCAATCTAACCTACCACAACAAGCCTTGGCAGGGAAAAAAGCAAACAAATAAAGGTCATTCAGCCCCGTGTCGCCCTAGCAACAACAAAAAACCCACGAAAAACTCGTGGGATTTTTTATTAGTAGATTAGTGTGGAATTCGTAGATTAGCGTCGCCTTATTTTTTCATCATCACAACCTTCTTATACTCATCTAAATTATCCAACACCACCCCCGTACCCTTAATAACGCAAAATAATGGCTCATCGGCAATAAAACAGGGCACACCTGTGGATTGAGCCACCAATTCATTAATTTTTGGCAATAAAGCGCCACCACCAGCCATAATAATGCCTTTATTCATAATATCAGCCGATAATTCCGGTGGAGTTTCGGAAAGCACATGCTTGGCAGCTTGAATAATTTCGGCTAAAACATCGGAAATAGCTTCGCAAATTTCATTATTGGAAATTTTAATGTTACGAGGCAAGCCCAAAATCATATCTCGCCCCTGAATTTCCATAAACCGCAATTCCTTTTGTGGCATTGCTGTGCCCACCTTAATTTTTATTTCCTCGGCTGATTGAGTACCAATTGCCAAATTATACTTTTTCTTAATGTATTCAGTAATTGCCAAATCAATTTTATCCCCCGCCACGCGTACAGAATGAGCCGTCACAATACCTCCCAGAGAAATTACCGCCACTTCAGAAGTACCCCCACCAATATCAATAATCATATGCCCAGAAGAAGAGTTAATGGGAATCCCAGCGCCAATGGCCGCCAAAATTGGCTCTTTGGCCACAAAAGCCTGGCGCGCGCCGGCCGACAAAGCCGCCTCAATTACAGCGCGACGCTCGGTACTAGTAATTCCGGCTGGCACGGAAATTACCATTTCGGGCTTAAAAATTTTAAAATGACTGGTAGTTTTTTTGATAAAATACCGCATCATCGCCTGAGTAACCTTGTAATCAGCAATTACGCCATCTTTTAAGGGTCGATAAACTTTAATATCGGCTGGGGTTCGCCCAATCATTTCTTTCGCCCCCTCACCCACCGCCAAAATTTTATTGTCCGACAACGAAACAGCCACCACAGATGGCTCATTTAAAACTATCCCCTTTCCCTTAACATAAACCAAGGAATTACAAGTCCCCAAGTCAATTGCTATTCGATTATTGAACATAATTGATGTTTTTAATTTGAAATTTGAAATTTACAATTTGAATTCAATTTGAAATAAAGTAAATTTGAAATAATTAAAACAGCCGTTTTTCAAATTTGATATTTGAAGTATTCAGTTTTTGATTTCAAATTTCAAATTGTAAATTTCAAATTTCATTAAGCGCTAATGCGCTTAATGTCCGCTCCTAATTTTTGTAACCTTTCTTCTATTCTCTCATATCCCCTGTCAATATGATATACATCATCAATAACGGTTTTGCCGTCGGCCATTAAGCCAGCTAAAATTAATACGGCGCCGGCCCGTACATCTAAAGAGGTTACATTTACCCCCTGAATATTTTTAGGCCCAAAAATAAAAGCTCTGTGCGGATCTACCACCTCAATATCCGCGCCCATTTTTTTTAACTCACCCATATAACCAAATCTACCTTCATATAAAGGATCATGCACTAAGCTTTTGCCTTCTGCTCGAGTCAAAATTGTCACAATAATTGGTAATAAATCCGTGGGAAATCCAGGGTGAGGCAAGGCCTGAACTTTAGCAGAAGTTAAATTTGGAGAATGAAAAACCGTTACCTGATTATCGCCTCTTTCAAAGATTACGCCAATTTCTTTTAATTTTTCTAAAAATAAATCCAAGTAATCAAAGTCAATATTTTTAACCACCACCTTGCCAGCAGTTAACGCCGATGCCACAATGAAAGTACCGGCTTCTAGGTGATCAGATACAATTGAGTGTTGGCAACCATTTAAAGATTCTACGCCCTCAATTATTAAAGTATGTGTGCCGTTACCTTTAATTTTGGCGCCCATTTTTAAAAGCATATTACCCAAATCTTGAACCGAAGTTTCCGAAGCCGCGCCCTTAATTATAGTAGTACCTTTGGCCAAAACTGCTGTCAGCATTAAAGCTTCAGTGGCAGTTGGAGAAAATTCACTTAAAATTATCTCGGCGCCATTTAATTCTTCTCGGTAAACATCATAAAAATCTCCATCTTTTTTAATTTTCGCGCCTAATTTTTCTAAAGCTTTTAACTGAATATTTATCGGCCGAACGCCAATTTTATCCCCACCGGGCGCTGAAAACCTAAAATAATGAAAACGAGTTAATAATGCGCCTACCAAAACCACTGACATTCGGGTTTTAGAAAACTTTTCCAAATCCATTTTTTCCGCGCTAATATTATCGGCTTTAAGCTTAACTTTGCGCTCAGACAAATATTCCACACTAACTCCTAAACTTTTTAAAATTTCAATTTGATTTTTAATATCTAAAATCAAAGGCAAATTATCAATAATACATTCTTGTTTTGTCAGCAAAACCGCTGCGAGGCAAGGCCCCGCGGCATTTTTGGATCCGCGCACTTCTATTTCTCCCGCCAAATCCCTGCCACCATTAATAATAAACTTATCAGCCATATTTTTGTATACTTGATATTATTCGCTTTCTAGCACAATGTCAAATATTTGACACATCAAATAAAAAATGATA
>CALRFZ010000005.1:0-2557 GCA_943357015.1 Candidatus Staskawiczbacteria bacterium | reverse complement strand
ATAAAAAACTCGATATGTTGTCGAGTTTTTTGATTGCTCCTACATTCAATATCGGCTTAACAAGAATGATCGCCAAAGGACTACTTATCACACAAAACACTCAATTAATGTCAATAGTGAAATTGGACATTCTTTTTGCTAGTATACTATTATGACTATCAAAAAACGCCTGATATTGCTTAGTGTTTGCACAGTGTTATTTTTAATTATCGCGCCATTAATTATTATTTACTCGATGGGTTATCGGGTTGATTTTGCGCACTTTAAAATTGTCGCCACAGGCGGAATATATGTTAAGGCTCTGCCAGAAAACCTAAATATCACCATTGACTCTAATATTCAGAACAAAACCAGCTTTTTATCTTCTTATGTATTTGCGCAAAATCTTTTACCGGGAATTCACACTGTAAGCATAAAAAAAGATGGCTATTTTGATTATCAAAAAAACCTAGAGGTTAAAGAAAATCAGGTGGCAAAATTAGAGCAAGTTATATTATTTAAAAAAAATCCTGATTTTGAGTTATTAAGCATTGCCATGGAATCGCCATTTGCGCCACTGCCCGCCGATAACGCGTATGTCATAAAAAATAATAATTTGTATTATTCTCAAAATTCTACTGACATATTACTGACAAAACCCAAAAATACGCTTTTAATTAAAAATGTTTTGGCTTTTCAAATTCTAAATAACGATATAATTTATCTTGGCAGTGACGGTCTTTTATACCAATATAGCATCGCGAGCCAAGCCACAACCCCTTTAAGTTTAAAAACCTTCCCTGTCAATAAAAAAAATCAATATCACCTTTTGGCAACACAAAACATAGTAGCATTGCAAGACAATCAATCACTATTTTTATTAAACAAAAATTCTGGCACATTAGAAAATTTTTATAATCCAGTAAATTTAATATCTTTTTCTCCAGACAACCAAAAATTGCTAATTTGCAATGACCACGAAATTTTGTATTCGGTTTTAGATTCCGCTTCCGCCAGCCAAGAAAAATTATTTTTAAACCGCTTTTCCGAAAAAATTACTAATTGCCAATGGCTAGGCAATAATTACCTAATATTTGTATTAGGAAACAATATTATAATTTCCGAAATTGATATTCGCAAAAATATTAACACCATCACCTTGCCTCAAATAATAAAATTACCAAATGGAGCGCAAATTGAAGCTAAAAACCCCAAAATATACTTTAACCAATCAGAAAAAAAGCTTTATCTTTTAATCAACAAAACCACACTAGTTTCAGAAAAGTTAATTCCATAATAAAAAAAGTAAACAAAAAAAATCTCCCGAAAGGGAGATTTTTTTGTTTTTTAAGTAGTATAAGATTATCGTTTCGCCCACTGAAGGGATTTTCGGAGGATCTTAAGATTGCTGAGGTCATTGAAATTAGAAAAAAAGTTAAGTAAAATTACTTAACATGAAAATATTAGAGATGCTCATGGCGATCCAACCCGCTGCAAATTCAACGCTGGCCCGGGGTGACCCTATACTCGGTAGGCTTCGATCCGCCACTTAAGGCAGTGCAGTTACGAGACGTCGCTTCAGAGTGTTCCAACTCAAGCAGGTCTGGCTCCGATTAAACGTGGTCTTTTACACCTCTCCACAAGCATCCCTAATTTCTTCCTTTTTCTAATTTCAATGAGTTTTCTCAACCTATCTCTTTACCCACTAATGAGGAGTAATTACCCACCCTCACTGAGGCGAGAAACAATATCTGGTGTATAAACGACTCGTCACTAAGAGAAATTCACACGTTTAGAGATTTCTAAACGTTAATTCTACTCCATTATAGTCTGCAAAGAATCCATGTCAAGCCCTTAAATTTTTGCATGTTAAAAGCCCTAAGTTTCCAAAGGGCTTTGATGAGAGAAATTTATGTAGGTATTCTCTCTTAACCTTTTGTCCCGCTGAAATTACGGTATACCCACTGAGAGGATGATCACCGAGCCACAGTGCCGGCAGGTGACATCATCGTCCGAGAGTTGCGTTTGGCATCTACTGCAAATCCCTCGGGGCACCTTGCCCTCGTACCAGCCCTTTCGCGTCTTGGTGCTGAACTGGCCACGAATCTGGGGATGGCCACCCTTGGCGTAAACCGCCCACGACACGAATCCCTCAAAGAGGAAGTCGTCAGAGCTGTAGTCGTTGACGCGGGTCAGTTGGGTGACGCAAACTCTCGTCATCCACTGCTTGTTGCCATCCGCCGGATCTTCGATATCCAGCTGAAAGCTCCGCGGGTGTTCACAAGTCGCTTCGAAGAGGCACTGCATCAGTTCCCACTTCGACGGCCCGTTCGTGATGTTCATGTGTGCCATACGGCACCTCCGGTAAAAAGAGTAATTCTCTTGGGTTAAGGCGAGAATTGGCCTTGTTGTCTCTAGGAATGTCCCAGAAACCACCTTCTCATACGAAAAGGAATTGTAGCAGTATTGTATCACCTTCCAACAAGCTTGTCAATGGCAACATGTACATTAAGATAGGGTTGTTTACACTTTTGCGAAATTGCACTTGCGTGTAATAGAAAAACTCGGGACAATGAAA
>CALRFZ010000004.1:4455-32152 GCA_943357015.1 Candidatus Staskawiczbacteria bacterium | reverse complement strand
TTGAAATTGACGAAGATCTTTTTAAGCAAGAAGCTGTCAATATTAAAGATATTATTGCCCCGCCCTATATTGGCATTAGTCAAGACCATATTAATTTGGGAGAAAAAATTGTTAAATCTTTTTTCATTTTTTCTTACCCACGCTTTTTAAATACCGGTTGGCTTTCTCCTGCCATTAACCTAAATGTGCCAATGGATATATCATTTTTTATTCATCCGGTTAATAGCGCTCAAATTTTAAAAAAATTGCGGTCCAAGGTTACTCAAGTTTCGTCAGAATTAATTGAACGACAAGAAAAAGGTTTAATCCGCGACCCAGCTTTAGAAACTGGTTTTCAAGACATTGAAAATTTGCGTGATAAAATTATGACTGCGCAAGAAAAAATGTTTCAGTTTGGTTTATACATTACCATTTTTGAAAAAACCCCCGAAGCCATCAAAGAAACTGAAACCACCTTAAGATCAATTTTTGAATCTCGTTTAATTTACATCAAGCCCGCCCTATTTAGACAAAAAGAAGGTTTTATTTCTACTAGTCCTTATGGTATAGACGCGCTTTCGGTTCACGTACCAATGGATACCGACCCTTTATCTACCACCTTTCCATTTGTGTCTTTTGACTTAAGTTATAATGAAGGAATTTTATATGGCATTAACCGCCGAAACAATTCCTTGGTTTTATTTGACCGCTTTACACTAGAAAACGCTAATATGGTAGTGTTTGCCAAATCTGGATCTGGAAAATCTTACGCCATTAAATTAGAAATTTTACGCTACTTAATGTGGGGCGTAGATGTAATTGTGGTAGACCCAGAAAACGAATATGAATTTTTAGCCGATGGAGTGGGGGGGAACTTTTTTAAAATTTCACTTACATCTAATAACCACGTTAATCCCTTTGACTTGCCAATTCCTGGGCCAGACGACGACCCCGAAGATATTTTGCGGTCTAATATTATTAACTTAGTGGGCTTGTTAAGAATTATGCTTGGCGGTTTAAGCGCCGAAGAAGACAGTATTATTGACCAAGCCTTGGCCGAAACCTACGCCGTTCGCGACATTACACCACATTCTAACCCCGCTACTTGGCAAGAAAATATTCCCATTTTATCTGATTTTGCCCAAATTTTAGAAAGTATGACTGGCGCTGAATCTTTAGCGCGCCGATTAAGAAAATTTACCCAAGGAACTTTTGCCAGTTTTTTTAACCAAAAAACTAATATTGTAATGGATAAAAACTTTATTGTTTTTGGCATTCGCGATATGGAAGAATCTTTAAGGCCCGTAGCGCTATTTATTGTTATGCGTTACATTTGGAATATTATTCGTAGTGAAGTTAAAAAGCGAATTTTAGTGGTGGACGAAGCTTGGTGGTTAATGCAATCGGAAGATGGAGCATCGTTTTTGTTTGGCTTGGTCAAGCGCGGACGCAAATATTGGCTAGGAGTTACTACTATTACTCAAGACGTAGAAGACTTTATGAAATCTAGTTATGGCAAAGCCATTATTACCAATTCATCACTGCAATTATTATTAAAACAATCTTCGGCTAGTATTGAGTCGGTACAAAAAGTTTTTAATTTAACTGAACAAGAAAAATCTTTATTGCTTTCAGCAAACGTGGGAGAAGGTTTATTTTTTGCCGGCAAAAAACATGTAGATATTAGCGTTAAAGCCAGCTACACCGAAGACCAAATTATCACCACCAGCCCCGGAGAAGTAGAAAAAATTAAAGAAGCGCGGAAAAAATTAAAAGCCACCCAAAACTAGTAATATGGCTGATGTAAAAGGTGAAGCACAAAAACTTGCAACAGGAACAGTAAAAAAAGTACTTAAAAAATATGGTTTTGGTTTTTTAATTGAAGCTGTGCCATGGTTGGGAAGTTTATGGCCAGGTCTAACTATACGCGTATGGAAGGAACTTAATGGTAATATCACTGGTCCAGAAGGAATTTTAATGTTGCCTATCGCCGCATTTTTTGATTTAGCTGGATTTATAATCTTTGCAATTGAAGTGTGGGTTGATCTTGGCATTATAGCCACTATTATTAATTGGCTAGGTTTTAGTTTTATTTTTATTTGGATATATCTAAGAAGTGGATCTGTGCTTGGAAAAGAAGCGGGTGGAGAAAAAAGTAACAACCAAGAAAATTCACCAGAAGAAATTTTGGAATTAGAAGAAAATTCAGATGGAACCTATAAAATTAAACCCAAAGAGGGGACAGAAAAATCATCGGGCAGTCAAAGCTCAAAAGCAACACTAGACACAAAGTCAAAACCAACAAAACCTTCACCAAAAAAGTAAGATTTACTATACACATAAAATTACAGACGTTAAACGTCTGTAATTGCAAGAACTCTTTAAAATACTATGAGGAAAGATCCACTAGTAACCGGAGAATATTATCATATTTATAACCGAGGCGTAGACAAGAGAGATATTTTTATGAATTCCCGCAATTTAAATCGTTTCATATTAAGTGTAAAATTATTTAATACAATCGAACCTACGGGCAGTGTTAGAGAAGCAATCGATCGCAAACCAAGTCCCACAACCAAATTTACAGACGTTAAACGTCTGAAAAATCTAATGGTAGACTTACCAGAAAATCCCTTAGTTTCAATTGTTTGTTATTGTTTTAATCCTAATCATTTTCATTTTCTTTTGAAACAAGAAGTAGATGGTGGTATTTCGGAGTTTTTTAAACGATTACTTGGTGGTTATACTAAATATTTTAACGAAATTTATAACCGTAATGGATCTCTTTTTCAAGGGACTTTCAAATCAAGCCTAATTAACAACGATCAATACATTTTAATTATCCGGCCATATGTACACATGAATTATTCAATTCACGAAATACCAAAAAATAAAAGTCATCTTGTGTGGGCTAGCGACAAAGAATATGACTCCAATACATTCGATATTGTATCAAAAAAAGAAGCAGAAAAAGTTTTAAATTTTTACGGGAGTAATGAAAATTTTAAAAATGAGTGCTTAGAAGCAACTTCCGCAATCCGCAAGCAAAGAGGAAAAACATCTTTACTTAAAGAGGATTCTTTACCTTAACCCCTACAGACGTTTAACGTCTGGATTGTCTGGATTGGGGATTAAGATATTATGCAATTTACCATTGAGAATAAAAATATTTATAAATGTTAGCACCTAATAACTGTGAACAAGTCTTGTTTTCATTAAATAAGGGATTGTGATAAAATTAACAAATGCGAATTAATTTTAAAAAATATAGTTTTTTTCTGGTGGCGTTTTTAGCGGTGATTTTATTTGCCAGCTTTACTCATACCGCCCTAGCACTAGAAACCAAATTTCCAAATATTCCCGGACTTCCCGATATTGACGCGAGCCCAACTTTTCCTAATTTTGTTGACTACTTTTTAAAACTGGCCGTTTTAATCGCCGGCGCTTTGGCAGTGTTTTCCATTGTTTATTCGGGCGTAAAAATGCTGGTTTCGGCGGGCGACCCCAGTGCGTTCGGCGAAGCTAAAGAACGAATTATTGGCTCATTAAGCGGAGTGGTGCTTTTAATGTTTTCATTTATAATTTTACAAACCATTAATCCCTCACTGACAAATTTAGGTATGCTGGGATTAACATCGCAAGTTAATCAAGGCGCATGGCTAGCCAGATTTTCCCCGCCTCAAGCCCCGCCAGCCGTAGGCGCTTATAACCCTTTCAGAATTAGTGTTGCTTATGCAGACGCCGACCCTCGCACCCTAATAAAAAATTGGGTTTTTACTCCCGCGCCAGAAGTTGAAAACGATATTATAGGAAACATTTTAGACCCCGCCAACACTTTTTTAGTTTATTTATGCGAACCTCCTGGACCCGATGAAAAGCTTTGGCTTTATGATGACCCAGGTACAGACGACACCAAAACCGACCCTTTAATTGGATATGGAGATTTAAAAACCATACCTTGCTTATATTCTTATGATGATATTGTGGATGAAAAAGGCAATATTGACCTTGCAAAACTCACCCAAGTATCTTTACCGCTAGAAAATGCCAAGTCCTTAAAAATGGAAGATGAAAAGCCTGGGGTGCGCTTTTTTACCAAAGCCAATTGTACTGGCGATAGCACCGAAACCATTACCCAAACCGGCGCCTTGCCAACCGCTTTTCAAAACCGCCCAATACTATCTGCTAAAATTTTAAATGGCAACGGTCAAACCGACCCAAGGTACTCATTTGTTTTAACTCGCGACCCAAATGCTAGAGGCGCCTGCAGTATACCTTATTCTTATTTTTCATCCGAAGACATTAAAAGCGCTTCAAACCCCGGTGGGCTTTGCATAGAATTAGTCGGTTCATCGTGTGGCGGAGGGACAACCACACCAACAACTCCGCCAACCAGCGCGATTTGCGGAGATTTAATTTGCGATAGTAGTGAAAACTTTGCATCTTGCCCAACTGATTGTAGTCCCGCAACAACCATAGTACTTGGTTGTATGGATCCTGGCGCTGATAATTTTAATCTTAATGCCAATACTAGTGACGGGTCTTGCACATATAGCCCAACCCCTGCATGCATACCACCAGTAAATTTAAATTTGGGGAATAATTACGTTGTTTTAAATAATTACACATATCTTGGCCTTCCAGTTCAAGACTGGCAAAATAACTCTGAAGGTGGAAGAATAGAAAGATGGTATTTAAGGGGCGGTGTTTGGTATTGGCAGATTGATCTTAATACCAATAATATGGTAGAGGGTTATTTTAGTGGTGGCCAATGGAAAATAAATGGCAACCCCCAAAACTGGATTCATTACAACAGCTCAACTGGTGTATGGGAAAATTTAACATATAATTGTTCGAGTACGACACCGACGACACCACCGACGACTGGTGCGGTTTGCGGAGATTTAACCTGTAATAGTGGTGAAACCATAACTAGTTGCCCAACTGATTGTGGCTCAATTCCCACAACCAACAAAATAACTGTTCATTTGTTGGTCAATGGAATTATTAACAAAGATCCGATGATTGGCTTGTATAGCTACAATCTAATGAGTACGATAGGAACATTTCAATCACCAGCACTTAGCACATTTTCTCTTGCTCCTGGAATTTATAGATTAGATCCAGAAATATTTCCTGATTTCGACATACTTACTTCTGGTGACTGCAATACGATTTCTCGCGATTTTACACTTACTAGTACTAGCAATAGAGATTGTTATATTACTTACAACTATAATCCGGTTTTACCTCCAACTAGTACCGGGGCAGTATCTGGTTGCACCAGCGGTTTTGCAATCAACTATAACCCTTTAGCCACCATCGATGATGGCTCCTGTATTTCAATAAATACTGCTTGTTTTTCGTATGACGCAAATTGTATTGCGGGGATTGGTACCTGTTCATCCCTTTTTCCAATTGGTTCTGATCCCACCCCCGCTCTTTACACTGGAGATTGCGCTATCAATGCTTGTTCTAATCCACCCGTCACAAATTTCAATCCATTTACCGTTGGCGTTCCAACTGGCACTTGTTTTGTGCTTGGTTGCAAAAACCCTCTTGCAACAAACTATAATCCAGCTGCTACTGTAGATAATGGTTCGTGTAAAATACCACCTACCACTACAACGACCTGCACCACCAATTCCTGCAATTTAACTATGGGTGAATGTACTTGCGGGACTAGTTCATCTATGGCCTGCACTACAAATGCTGATTGCCTTACTAGTAGTGGTTTGGCAGGCACTAGTATTTGTGGAAATGGCACCAGAGAACCTGGTGAAGAATGCGATGATGGCAATACTGTTTCTGGTGATGGATGTTCTAGCACTTGTTTAATTGAATTAGTCTCTCCGATTGCAGTAACACCACCCTCAACCAGTGCCACAGGAAAATTGACAGTTAACTATGTTCTTATTAAAAATGGTGGAACTGAAACTGTAAATGATTTTACTCTTTATGTTGATGGTATTGGAGTAGTTAACGGAGCTCAAAATCCTTATTCAGCAATACCTCATATTGTATCTGTAACACCTAACTTTCACTATAACACTACATTTAGCGGTGATTGTGATTCTGGTGGCAATGTAGTATTAAATGCAAATGACATTAAAACCTGCACTATTACTAATACAGAAAAACCTGCTGACCTTACGGTAACTAAAGTGGTTATCAACCACGGACAAAAAAAGGGTATTGCCAATTTTCCTTTAGCCGTTGACACCACTAACACCGTCATATCAGGAGTTTCAAGAACTTTTAGTTCTGGCGTTCACACGGTTTCAGAAATTCAAGATCCAGATTACAACAGCTCTTTTACTGCCGGCAACTGCGATCAATCAGGTCAAGTTACTTTAGAGGGAGGAGTACCAAAAACTTGCACACTTACCAATGAAGAAAAACCATCATTTATAAGTTTAAATATAGAATTTATTGGTGGACCACTTATTAACTCCAGCTTTAATTTTTTTATTTTTAACTATGATAATACTAGCGCAACTCCTGCAAGTAGCTTGGCTCACGCAATGCCACAAATACTTGAATCTGGAAACTATAATATACCCTCGCCATTTGATTTTGCCGCCAACAAGTATAGTTTAGCTATTTCCGGTGCTTGTGATAGTTTTGGAGATGTTAAATTAATAACCAATACCACTCAAGTTTGCACTTATACTTACACTTATACTGGCCCTAGCGCATACAATAAAAATAACCAACCTAAAAATAATATAGCATTACTCAAAAAACCCACAATTAATTCCAAAAACTTTTTCTTAGCTTCACTAAATAATTTTAGTTTGGCAGTGGCGGGGGTGGGATGTACAGACCCACTAGCCACTAACTTTGACCCAACCGCCACAACCGATGACGGATCTTGCACTTACTTATCGGTATCTGGTTGCACCAACCCATCTGCCATAAACTATAATGCCAAAGCCACCACTGATGACGGATCTTGCATTGCGCCAAAACCTGGGTGTACAGATCCTAGCGCTACTAATTTTGATGCCAACGCCAACCAAGATAATGGATCTTGTACATATTTAGCAACCAGCACGAGCACATCAACATCTAACACTTGCTCATCAGCCCTATGGTCATTTGTTTACATTATCAATGGCACAAACCCCGATTATCAAGCCACCCACCAAGCAGATTACACTGGTAGTGGTGTTAGTTTTTATGAAGATGGTGGTCCTGCTAGCCCCAATGGTGGTCCACAAAATAATGGAGGAGAAAGACTAGTTGGTCCAAGATATGTTAACTTATTGGCCAAGGATATCGCGCAAAGCTCTTCTTATTTTTCTTATGAAAGCCCAGATCAATTATTAAAAGATCAGGGATTATTACAACCAACTGTAAATGGTGGAATAGATACTTGCACCAAATCAAACTATAACCACCGATGCACGGGAGCAGTATATAACCGCGGAAACTTCTTGAGCATTTATTACAAAAAAAATGAATCAGATTTAAATGAATCATGTTCGTTTATAAATAACGATATAGATTACTTTGCCCAGCAAATCTTTAAAAACAATAATGAATATATTTCCGGCCCCAACAATAAAGGAATGTATATATTCCCAATTATCCCCTAAATAAAACACAAAAAAATCCGCCAAATTTGGCGGATTTTTTTATTAAAATTATTATATGCAGTAATTTTAAAACAGCAAGCTTAATATTAAAAGTTAACGGCTAAGTTAACGGTTAATTGTTAAAGGTAGCCACACTATCTCAAAGCTACAACCACGCATCTATCCAGCCCCTCACCCTGACTTTCAGTTTTAACATCTTGCCGTTCTGCTAATTTTGCGTGAATAATTCTTCTTTCATAAGCTGGCATTGGCAATAAAACTTTTTTTTCTTTAGTTAACACCACCTCATCAGCCACGCTTTCTGCTAAATTTTTTAAAAACTCAACTTTTTTCTTTTTGTAATCGTTAATATCTAAATTAATGTAAAAATACTTTTTTAACTTTTTATTTAAAATGATTTTAAATAGGTGCGATAAATCAAATAAAGTATATCCACTATGACCAATTAACATTTTAGGATCTGGTAAGGTGATGTTAATATTTACAACATCTTGATTGCCTTCATTGGTATTTAAGGAAGATGATTCCACTTTCACACTAGCTCCATCTATAGTCATTTTTTGCAAAAAAACTGCCACATCTTGCTTGACAATTGCAATATCCAAATCTTCTATCATGAAATTTTGTTTTTATCTTGTTTTTTAAGCAAAAAATGTTGCTGTGCAATAGAAAAAACTCCGCTAACAATCCAATATAAACCAAGCGCTGAAGGTAATTTTATTAAAATAATAACCGTAATAATCGGGAAAATATAAACCATTTGCTTTTGCATCATTGACGCAATATCATTGCTTTTTGATTGATTTTTATCAACCTTTGGCAAAAGCATTTTGGTTTGAAAAAATTGAACAATGCCAGCTATTACTGCAAAAAATAAATTTGGCTTAGATAAATCTACGATCCCAATTGATATGGCGTTAATGTGCACGGGATTGGTCACAAAGCTATACAAACTATTTAAAGCCTCAGGTTTTAATCCGTTCCAAAAAACCCGATACAAAGCAATTAAAATTGGCAACTGAACAAAAGCTAAAAGCAAGCCAGAAAAAGGATTTACTTTTTCTCTGCGATAAAGCTCCATAGTTTCTTTAGCCTGCTTTTCTTTATCGTCTTTAAATTGTTTTTGAATTTCCTGCAACTTGGGCTGTAATTTTTGCAGGGCAGTTTGAGATACCAGCGCCTTAACTGAAAGAGGGTAAATAATTAAACGGATAATAATAGTTAATAAAATAATTGCCACACCAAAATCTTTACCGGGCAAATATTCATAAAGCACTACTAAAAAATTAAAGAGGGGATTATAAAGAATAATATCAAAAATAGTTACTAAAAATCCAAACATTTTACTACAAGGATAAGTAAATACCCTTTATATTAATTTTAATTTTTTAAAAACCTGACCTACAGATTTTTCAATTTCACTAAATCCCAATTTTTCAATCCCAGGAAGCGTAATAATTACCACGTCTACCGACGACTGAACATCTCTTAAAATATTAAAAACCGTATTCTGTAATCTCCTCCTAACACTATTTCTAACTACTGCCTTATTGGAAACTTTCTTACTAACCACAAAACCGAAACGTTTTTCCGGCAGATGATTTTTTATTACCTTGACTATTAAAAAATCATACTTTGCGCTTTGCCCACCTTTAAAAACCGTGTCAAAATCTTTTTTTCTAGTTAACCTGTTTTCCTTGGGCAACACATTAGTAAATTTGAAATTTGAAATTTACAATTTTAAATCAACAATAATTGATTAAATATTTAAATTTAAAAAATCACTTATAAGTTTTGGTTATTTTAAATTTAAATATTTTAAATTGAATTCAAATTTCAAATTGTAAATTTCAAATTTACACCTATACTGATAGCTTTTTCCTGCCTTTAGCTCTTCGGCGTTTAATAACTGCTTTACCAGTGCTAGTTTGCTGGCGTTTTAAAAAGCCGTGAGTTCTGGCTCTTTTTTTCTTTTTTGGATTATAAGTAAAACTCATATTTGTATATCTTTTTTAATTATTATAATATAGTCAGTATAGTACAAAATACATCATCGGTCAAATGAAAAAAACTAAAATTCAAGGGCAAATAATACAAATATATTTTTAACTTTTTAATTTTATATTGTGCGTCTGTCTTAAAAACTAAATCACAAGTTATCCACAATTTATCAACAAACACACTGATTTTGTTTTAATTTGACACCAGCTTATTGAATTATTATCATCTATAATAACCTGTTAATAAGATTTAGTTTAAAAATAGTATTTTGCAAAAAATTATTAGTTTTTTGTGCAGTATTGTCATTTATTTATGGAAAATAGTGAAATTTGGAAATCAGTTTTAGCTCAGATGCAACTTCATATTTCTAAGGCAAATTTTGCCACTTGGTTTCAAAACACTGAAATTATATCCAAGGAGGATGAAAAAATGATAATTTCAGTCCCTAATGCCTTTTCAAAAGAATGGCTAAAAAATAAGTATTATAAATTAATCCTAAAAACCATCCACGACACTGATAATTCCGTTAAAGAATTAGAATTTGTTATTAAGCCACAATCTTTAAAAAACTTTAACGCCGTAAAAGAAGTAAAAGTTTTAGAAGAAATTGAAAAAATAGATGCTGGTCAATTAAAATTTGACGAATTTAAAATAAATAAAGAAACCAACCTTAACCCAAGATACACTTTTGAAAATTTTGTAGTTGGATCTTTTAATGAATTAGCTTACGCTGCGGGACTGGCAGTATCAGAAAATGTAGGCAACACCTACAACCCATTATTTATTTATGGTGGAGTTGGGCTTGGAAAAACCCATCTTATTCAAGCCATTGGAAATAAAGTGAGCGATAACCCCAAAAAAAAGAAGGTTCGCTATATTTCTTCTGAAAAATTTGTTTCCAGTATAGTTTCTGGCATCAGAAATCACAATATTGATATTTTTAAAGCCAGCCTATCATCAATTGATTTATTAATAATTGACGATATACAGTTTTTAGCTGGTAAAGATAAAACTCAAGAAGAATTTTTCCACACCTTTAATTCTTTGTATGAAAAAAATAAACAAATTATACTTTCTAGTGATAAACCGCCAAATGCCATTCCCGAATTAGAGGAACGCTTGCGATCTCGATTTGAAGGGGGGATGATTGTGGATGTTAGCTTGCCAGACTATGAAACTCGGCTTGCAATTTTAAAGACCAAACTTCAAGAAAAAAATATCTCTCTACCAGACGATGTATTAGAATATGTGGCGTCTAATGTTAAAAAAAATATTCGCGAACTTGAAGGCGCGCTTAATAGTTTATTAATTTGCTACAAAACCAACAACGCGGTGCCAGATTTGGAAACCACCAAAAAATTATTAAAAAACTTTGTTTTTTCCCCTTTTAATGTCGCCAATTATAAAAAAATTATTGAAATTGTAGCTAAATTTTATAATCTGGAAGAAAAAAATCTTTTCAATCCCACGCGTCGCAAAGAAATTGTCCGTCCGCGTCAAATTGCTATGTTTTTACTGCGCGAGGAATTAAAATATTCTTTTCCAGCGATTGCCAGAAAGTTTGGAGGCAAAGACCACACCACTGTTATTTACGCGCACAAAAAAATATTCCAGGAAAGTCAAGAAAATAATAAATTAACTGAAGAGTTAAACGTTATAAAACAAAGAGTGTATAGTGGATAGTCTGACAGTTTATAGGTGATGGTGAGTGGTTATTAGAATATAAGCGATTGGTGGAAAAATAGTGGAAAAAGATACTAATAACTTGCCAATTAATTGTAATAAAAAATTCAAAAAAACTTTATACCTTTTATTTTCCATTAATTTCCACTCTTTTATTAACACTTTATAAAATTTATATTTAGCTTAAAAATAGGATAAAAAAGTTTCACAAAAGCTATTAAATAACCCTCACCTATAACAATAAATTAAATATTTAATTTAAAATCTAATAACTATTAAAATCACACATTATATATTTTTATGAAAATAGAAGTCTTAAAAGAAAATTTAAAAGCCAATATTAGTATTATTGAAAGAATTGTGGGTAAAAATTTATCCTTACCAATACTAAATAATGTTTTAATGGTTATTGAGGATAGTTTTTTGAGTTTAGTTTCTACGGATTTAGAAATAGCGATTAAGGTTTGGATGTTGGTAAAGATAATTGATAAAGGTAAAATAGTGGTGCCAGCCAAATTTCTTTCCAGTTTTATTTCTTCTTTACCAAATGAAAAGATTGTTATGGAGTCGGTGGGTCAGAATCTGCATATTCAGTGTGGAAATTTAAAAACTCAAATTCAGGGCAATAATCCTGAGGACTTTCCTATTATTCCAGAATTTAAAGATTTAGAATATTTATTAGTGGATAGTAAAAAAATCTGCCAAGGTATTTCTCAGGTTATAGATTTAACTTCACAGTCACAGTCTCGTCCTGAAATTTCTGGGATTTATTTTTCTTTTTTAAAAAATCAAATTAAAATTGTTGCGACCGATAGTTTTAGATTGGGAGAAAAAACTATTCATATGGATGAAAATGTCAAAAAAGAACACTCTTTTATTTTGCCTCAAAAAGCAGCGCGGGAAATAATGAATATTTTAGAAAATAAAGAATTGCCGGTAAAAATATATTTTTCTCAAAATCAGGCATTATTTGAGTTGCCTATGAAAGAGGTTGATCATCCACAAGCTCAAATTACTTCACGTTTAATTGAAGGTGAATACCCAAACTATCAAGATATTATTCCCTCTCAATTTAAAACTCATGTAACGGTAAAACGCGATGAATTTTTAAATCATATTAAAACTGCTTCGCTATTTTCTGGAAAAGTTAATGAAGTAAAAATTTCAGTTAATAAGGAAAAACAAGAAGTGCAAATTTTTGCCAAAAGTCAGGACGTGGGAGAAAATACCTCAAGTTTGTCGGCTAAAATAGAAGGAGAGTCAATTGAAGCTTCTTTTAATTATAAATATATTTTGGATGGAATTTTAAATATTAAAAGTTCAGAAATTTTATTTGATATTAGTAAAGAAGATGGACCTTGTATTTTAAGGCCTGTGGGAGATTCTAGTTATTTGTATGTGGTAATGCCGATTAAGTCTATTTAAATGTAAATTAATGTAGATATAGTAAAAAAACCAAACTACTAAGTTTGGTTTTTTTTGTTTGATTTTATTATAATATTAAGGAGTTAAGATAATTTTAGTGTCTAGGTTTGTGGGCGCAGAGTTTAAATAGTTTTTTATAGCAGTTTCCCAGAATAGGTAATATGGGTCGGTATTCGGATTTGGAATAGTGGTATTTTTTGGATCGTTTTTATTAATGTAGTATAAAATGCTGTGGGGCGGATCTTCTGGTGGAATTTGGCCTAAAAGTATAGGATTGGTATTTTGTATTAAATCAGGTTTAGTGAAGTTTTCTTTGGGGTTGGTAGTCAATAATTTTTCCATAACTTTTCGCCAAATTGGCGCGGCCAGTCCAATACCAGTTTTTTTGTTAGTAGAGGAGTTGTCGTTATTACCTACCCATACACCAACCGAAGCAAAGGGGCTGTAACCTATTGTCCAAGCGTCATTATAATATTGAGTGGTCCCTGTTTTGGCCGCGACTTGGTAGTTATTGAAATACAAAGCGTTATTGTTACCAAAAATTGGCGCGCGAGCATTATTATCTGATAGCACATCGTTAATTTGTCTGGCGGTTTGAGTATCTAATACTTTAGTGGCTTGTTTTTTGTTTTCTTCAATAATATTACCTTCATTGTCTTCAATTTTTAAAATACTAACTGGTGGAGTTTTTGATCCTTCGTTAGCAAATACTCCGTAGGCCGAAGTAATTTCCAATAAAGTTACTTCACCACCACCAAGCACCAGGCTCAATCCATAGCGGTCAGGTTCGTTTAAGGTGGTAATACCCATATCATTAGCGGTTTGCAGACTATCTTTGATTCCAGCTAAGTATAGGAGTTGTACCGATGGTACGTTAAGTGATTGATCTAGGGCTGATCGCAATGATACTTTGCCACGATATAAACCATCATAATTTTGGGGGCTATAACAACCCTGTCCAAGCGAATCTTTTTCCTGATTGGCGTTGGGGTCGCAATTAGTGTTAAATTCAGTTTTTACGTCCCATAATACTGTATTTGGGGTGTAGCCTTTTTTAAAGGCAGTAGCGTAAACAAAAGGCTTAAAGGATGATCCTGGTTGACGCAGGCCCATAGTTGCAACATCAAATTGTGGGTCAAATAAACAACCGCCATTACCACTCTGTTCGCAACCCTTTGGATAGGATTTGCTAAAATAGTCTTTAGATCCAATAAGCGATAAAATTTCCCCATTTTTTGGGTTAATTACTACTAGTGCTGTGTTGTTAGCGTCAAAACTTGTATTAAGTTTATCAGCTTCCTTAACTACTTGTTCTGCGTAGTTTTGTAGATCCCAATCTAGTGTAGTGTACACTTTTAAACCTTTTTCTTTTAAAAAATTATCACCATATTTATTTTCCAAATATTGTTGAACATACATAACAAAGTGAGGTGCCTTAATAGGTTTTATTTTATCTGAAAAATGCAATTCTTCTTTTTTGGCGTCTACTAATTGTTGTTGATTTATGTAACCTAAATTTTCCATACGATCTAAAATGTAATCCTTTTTTTGCAATAATAAATTTTTATGGGAGCCGTAAGGAGAATAATAACTTGGCCCAGGAATTAAAGCAGTCAAAGTTGCTGCCTCTGCTAAAGATATGTCAGAAGCGGGTTTGTTAAAATACGTTTGGGTGGCAGATTCTATGCCATAGGCATTTTGCCCAAAAGGGATTTGATTTAGGTACCATTCAAATATTTGATCTTTAGAATATTTTTTTTCTAGTTCTATAGCTAAAACAATTTCTCTAATTTTTCTACCCAAAGTTTTTTGATTAGTTAAATACACCGACCTAATTAACTGTTGGGTAATTGTAGACCCTCCTTGGCTAGCAGATTGAAATTTTAAATCAACTAGTATAGATCTTAGGATTGAAGAAAAATCTATTCCACCATGTTGGTAAAAACGATTATCTTCTGATGTTAAAATGGAATGTTTTATATTGTCTGAAATTTTGTTAAATGGCACAATTTCTCTTTTTTCTTCTCCATAAATATCATACAAAAGAACTTTTCCGGTGCGGTCATAAATTTTAGTGGATTGAATAAATGGGCTTTCAGTAAACTTTTCTGGCTTGGGCAGGTCATAGGTGTAATAAAAAAACAAAAGTATGATAAAAATACCCAAAACTAAGCCAAATAAAACTAAATATTTTAAAATGGTTAAAATAATTTCTCGTTTACGTTTATTGGTCAAATTCATAACAGTATAAAAATAATTTTTTAGTATTTTTATTGCAGTTGATTAATATAAGTATCTATTGCAGTTATATTTGAATTATACCTAAAACAACCCATAATAATAGGGTTGTTTTAGAAATTTGTAATTGTTAATTATTCTTCATCGTCTACTACAGTCGTATCTTCTTCATCGTCAAGGCTTTCTTCGTCAGCTTTTTTTTCATCATCTTCTTCAATTTCTTCATCATCATCTGTAATTATTTCATCATCATCGTCTGCTTGGCTCATAATTTTTAAAAAGTCATCCTCCATATTTGTGAATTTTAAATTTGTAATTTGAAATTTGAATTCAATTTACATATTTTAAATTGATTTCAAATTGTAAATTTCAAATTGTAAATTATTTTTATATATTACCTTTACTATTATATTTTTTCAGGGATGATTGTCAAGCCCTATTTATTGTAATGTGAAAATTATTTTAAAAAAGCGCATAAAGCTATTCCTAGTGCATCAGAAGCATCATCTTTGTGTCGATCTTTTTTAGTTAAATCAAAAGCGCTTAAATCCAATAACTGCTTAGTCATTTCTTGTACTTGTTTTTTTTCTGCTCTACCATAACCCACAACCGTCATTTTTACTTGCAGTGGAGTAAATTCTAAAACTGGAATGTTATGCTGGGCTATGGCTAGTAAAATAACTCCGCGCGCCTGTGAAACTGGCATAGCTGTTTTTAGGTTTTTAAAGAAAAAAAGATTTTCCACTGAGACTAAATCGGGTTTATGTTTTTTAATTAGCCTTATTGTTTCTTTGTAAATAATTTCTAGTCGCTTGCCCATTAAAGAAGATGGGTGAGTGGTTATACAGCCAAAATCCACAACTTTAGGTTTTTCATTTTTGTCTTGTTTTTGGTGTATGGTTTTATCGGTTGCAATTATGCCATACCCAATAATCGCAGTACCAGGATCAATACCTAAAATAATCATCTTTTATTTTATAGTTAGTGATTTTTATTATAATCACTACCAACTACTCACTACTAACTAGATTAGAATATACATCTTGCACAGCGTCATTTTCATCTAGTGCTTCAAAAAGTTTATGAGCTTTTTCTTGATTTTTTTCTTCCAAATTCATATCTTCTTTGGCAATCCACGCTAAAGATGAGCCTTCAATTGCTATTTGCTTTTGCTCTAAAGATTTTTTAACTTGCTCTAAGTCTTTTGGTTGTGTAATGATGTGCGCCATTCCTGCTTGCCACTTAATATCCTGCGCGCCAGCTTCTATGATTTGCAATTCTAATTCTTCTTTTGATTTATCTTTGCCATTAACAATTAAAAGCCCTTTACGTTCAAACATCCATTTTACCGCCCCCTCACCAGCCATTTTGCCATCGTATTGGCCTAAAATGCCTTTAATTTCACCAAGGGTCCGATTTTTGTTATCTGTGATCCCTTCTATAATAATTGAAATTCCTCCTGGGCCAAAACCTTCAAAGGAAACTTCTTCTAAGGTTTCGCCAACTAATTCTCCAGTTCCTTTTTTAATCGCCCGCTCAATGTTTTCTTTGGGCATATTAAATTCTTTAGCTTTTTCAATGGCAGCTTTTAATTGAATGTTGCTACTAATATCTGGGCCTTTATCTTTAACGGCAATAGTTATAACTCTTCCCATTTTAGAAAAAATTTTACCTTTTTTGGCATCATTGGCGTTTTTTGTGGCCGCTACAGTTTTAAAATGACTATGACCTGACATAGTTTTAATTTAAAATTCAAAATTCAAAATTTAAAAACAATTTTAAATGTGTAAATTTAAAATTTTAACTTTTTTAATTTTACTATCACAATAATGACCGCAAAAATTACGGTAATTGTTAAAGCGATTAAAAATAATAACCAAGGATTTGATGTTAAGCTACCATTTTGACTAAGTGAGGCAGAAAAAAGATTAGGATCAAAAATAGGGTTATTAATTTTACTGTTATCTGGTAGGTTGGTATTATCAGTTTTTTTATCTTTTGGCAATATCCTTGCTTTGGTGGTGGATTTTTTTGTTTCCAAGTCGGTGACTTGGTTTTTTGTACCTTCTGTTGGTATGTTGCTCCACTTCCATTCAGAATTTAATCGATTATAAGATTGACCTATTGGCGCATTTATATATTCTACACTATCAATGATTTTTTCATTGGGAAGTATGAGTTTTAATCCGTCTTGGTCATTATTTAAAATAATTTTTGTGTCCAATCTTTTTATTACCAAATATCCATTACTGGCAATTATGGTGTTTTTGGCAAAAGTGTAAGTGGTGGGAGTGCCTTGAGTGTCTTGTATTTTCCAGCCAGAAATATCAATTGGCACTGTATTGGTATTATATAGTTCAATCCATTCCTTAATATCATCTGCTCCCTGTGGGCTGGGAAAAATTTCATTAATTATGATTCCCTCTGGATAAGTTACCTCTATTGGCTCGATTTTTTCAATGATTGGAATTTTCTTATCATTAATTGACGCTTGATTTGGGTTTATGATTTGTGATTTTTGATTTTCTAATATCAAGACTCCTGTGCTATTTTCCGCTTTTGGTGTGCCACCTGCGTTGGCGCTGGTTTGCCAAGAGTTGGCAGTTTTTTCCATGGTTTGCTTGTTGGTATTGTCTCCAGCTGGCCATTTTTGTAAGAAATTTACCGAATCAATTAAATTATTTAAATTATCATACAATTGCAGATACTGACCAGTGTTACTTAATGCGCCAGTATATATTAAATCAGCAGGAATTTGGGGGACAGAATTGTCATCGGTTCTTTCCATTAAATAAAATCCATTGGCAATAATAAACCCTTTTAGACTTATATTTAATTTTCCATCAACTGATTTTATTTTCCAGCCCGAAAGATCAATGTCATAATTTATGTTACTTTTTAATTCTATCCATTCATTATTGGCGGAGTTTTTATTTCCCATCCACGCAATTTCATTAATGACTATATTACCACTATCAATTGCTCTTATTTTATTAGGACTGCAGAAAATTATTAAAATTGTAAGTAAAAATATAAACTTCTTTTTCATAAAATAATCATATACATTTTTTTGCAAAAAAACCACCGCTATTTTGCGGTGATTTTTGTTTTTATTTTAAAATATTTTTAATTTTTTCTAAAACATCATCTGATGTAAAATTAACTTTTATAAAATAATCAGTGGCTCCTAATTTTAGCGCCTTTTCTATGTCACTAGCTTGAGAAAGGTTGGAAAGCATAATAACAGGTATTTTTGAAATTTGATTATCATTTTTTATTTTTTCTAAAATTTCAAATCCATCCATTCCCGGTAAAATAATATCTAGCAAAACTAAATCGGGATTTATTTGTTTAATTGCACCTAAGCCATCTATACCGTTAATAGCCTGTGTGACCTGATAACCCCCATCAGTTAATCTTTTGGTTATTAGTTCTCGCAACATATCATCGTCTTCTATAAGTAGTATTTTTTTGACCATAATAATTTTAGTTAGCTAGATTTAATTATTTAAGTTAAATTATACCTGAGGTAAATAATAAAACAAGGATTTATTTTTGCAAGTAGTATTTTGTAATGATAGTGATATAATAAATTTATTATTTAGTTAATATTAAAATAATTAGTTAGTAAAAAAATAAATGAAAATTGAGCAGAAGCTTTGGACAAAAGAATTGGGGTGGCAGGATTTAGTGCAAGAAAGATTATTGGAAACCCCTCAATTAGTTTTGGTATTTGGTGCGCGTAATTTAATGGAAGACGAGTTTTATTTTAAAGAAATAAAATCTTTTTATCCGCAATCTCATATTATTGAATGTTCAACAGCTGGAGAGATATTAAATATGCAGGTTAGGGATAATTCTATTGCTTTAACGGCGATATTTTTTGAAAAAACTGAAGTTAAATTTTCAGAAACCGATATTAGTAATATAGAAGATAGTTTATTGGCGGGTAAAAGATTAGCTGATGATTTGCCTAAAAAAGATTTAGTGCATGTGATGGTATTTTCTGATGGCCTGCAGGTTAATGGTACGAGTTTGGTTAAAGGTTTAAATGATAATTTGCCAGATTTTGTTTCAGTAACTGGTGGATTGGTTGGTGACGGGGCAGATTTTAAAAAAACGGTTGTTGGATTTGATAAGGTGGCAACGAAGTCAAAAATAGTTTTAATTGGATTTTATGGAACAGCTTTGAAAATTGGTTACGGTTCTTTTGGTGGTTGGGACGCCTTTGGCATCGAGCGATTAATTACCAAATCCAAGGGTAATGTTTTATATGAATTAGATGGTAAACCAGCGCTTCAGCTTTATAAAGATTATTTAGGTGATAAAGCTAAAGATTTGCCAAGTATGGGTTTGCTTTTTCCTTTGCGTTTGCGTATTAATGAAGATGAATCTACGGAGGTAGTCAGGACTATTTTAGGTGTAGATGAATCTAATCAAAGCATGACATTTGCCGGTGATATGCCACAAGGAGCACAGGTGGCGTTAATGAAAGCTAATTTTGATCGCCTAATTGATGGAGCTTCGGTCGCTGGCAATATGAGCAAGGAATCGCTCGGATCTGTAATGCCACAACTTGCGATATTAGTAAGTTGTATTGGTCGGAAGCTGGTTTTAAAGGAGCGCGTAGAAGAGGAAGTTGAGGCAGTGTCAGAAGTGATTGGAAAAAAAACCGCTATGGCAGGTTTTTATTCATACGGAGAACTGTGTCCAAATACACCCACTGAAAAACAATGCAGATTGCATAATCAAACAATGACCATTACAACATTTAGAGAAGAATAAAATTTATTATGCATAGAATATTGCAACGTCAAATTAAAAGATTGATGGGTGAAATGGTTGATATTCCTCCAAAATGGGCAACTTTTTTGGATGTAGTTTCTGATACATATTTTGATTTTGATAAAGATTATCAATTACTAAGCCGATCTTTGGAATTGAGTTCAAAAGAATTTTCTGAAAATAATCGCCTACTTTTAGAAGCCAAAACTGGCATTGAAAAAATTGTTCAGCAACGCACTTTGGAATTGGAAAATATTAAAAAAGTCTTAGAAGAAAAAAATAAATATTTAGAAGATGTCTTAAATTCTAAAAATGATTTTATTAGAATTGCCAATCATCAATTAAACACCCCGCTTTCAATTATGCAAAATGCTTATGCTATGGTTTGTAGTGGGTCATTAACTCCTTTGCAGGGTTTAGATTACTGGGGTGTTGGTTTAAAAAGAATGAACCATGTAGTGGAAGATTTTTGGAATGTTTTACAATTTGAAGAAAAAATTAAATATGATATTCAAAAAAATAACCTTAAATTGTTAATGGAGTCTGCAATTGATAACGCCAGAAAAATGATTATTGTAGATAATAAAAGTATAGAGGTGGTGGTCAAAAATCCAGATTTTGTTATGCCTTTAGTTTTGTGTGATATAAAAAAAATAAATCACGTGGTTCATAATCTTTTAGATAACGCAATTAATTACACTAAAAAAGGTTTTATTACTATAAGCTATCAAGTACTAGAAGATGGTGGGTTTCTTGGGATTAGTGTTTGTGATACTGGGATTGGTTTTTCTAAAGAAGATAAGGAAAAAATTGGAGAAAAGTTTTATCGTTCAAAAAATGCGGTCTCATTTCATCCTAATGGATCTGGTTTAGGATTTTATATTTGTAAAAATATAATCGAAAATAATAATGGCAAAATGTTTTATGAAAGTGAAGGTAAAGATAAGGGTTCAACGTTTAGTTTTACTTTACCAATAGCAAAATAAAATAATAATTGAAAAACAAAAGAGTAAATTTACTCTTTTTGTTTTACATAATTTTAAAAAAAATCGCCACTGGGCGGTGGCGAAGGTTTTTATGGTGCTATTAAATTTCTTTCTTTCCATGCAATCACAGCTTTTGCGATTCTAAATTGACTGGCATCAATTTTTTCTGCCAGCAATTCTCGGGCTTCTTTTAATGCCTCATCCACGCAATACCGGCCATTTGTTTTTAGTTTAACCTCCTCCCAGTAATCTTGCGCGCCATTGCAAATTTGCAGTTGCACGTACCAACCAGATTCGCTTTGTAGCATGATAATCTCCCAATAAAAAGAGCGACTCAAAACGACATAGATTTTATTTTACACAAAAAACTTTTTTTATCAAATAAAATTTCCAGTTTTGGTATATTTAATTTTTAAATGAGAGTAGGCTAGCTTTGATGCCACGCGGCCCTTGGGTGTTCTTTCAATAAATCCCAGTTGCATTAAATAAGGTTCATACATATCTAAAATTGTATCTTCTTCTTCAAGTGCTGATGCGGCCAATGATTGCAATCCCACAGGCCCGCCATCAAATTTTTCAATCAAAGCTAATAAAATTTTTATGTCTCCGGGCTCAAGTCCCATATGGTCAACTTCTAAAGACCCTAAGGCGTGCTGGGCTATATCGAGCGTTACAATGCCTTGATTTTTGACTTGAGCAAAGTCTCGCACTCTTTTTAAGAGGCGATTGGCAACTCGCGGAGTAAAGCGCGATCTTTGCGCAATAACTTTTACGGCTTCCGGGTGAATTTGAATTTGCAAAAGTTTGGCAGATCTTTGAATAATTTTTTCAATATCTTCTGGCTTATAAAAGTTTAACTGAAATGTCCCGCCAAAACGATTGCGAAGCGGGGTGGATAAAAGTCCTGGACGCGTAGTAGCGCCAATTAAAGTAAAGCGCGGTAATTTTAATTCCATAGTGCGGGCCATCGGCCCTTTACCCAAAATTAAGTTTAACTTGTAATCTTCCATAGCCGGATAAATATATTCTTCAATGGTTTTGTGCATTCGGTGGATTTCGTCTAAAAATAATACATCACCCTCTTGAAGATTGGTTAAAATAGCCGCCAAGTCTCCCGCTCGTTCAATAGCTGGGCCAGAAGTGATGCGGATTTTTTTACCCATTTCTAGGGCTACTAACTGGGCAAGGGTGGTTTTTCCAAGCCCAGAATTACCATAGAGCAATAAATGGTCTGGTGATTGACCTCTTTGTTTGGCGGCGGTAAGAATAATTTGAATATTTTCTTTAATTTTTTCCTGCCCCACATAGTCCGCCCAATTTTTGGGTCTTAAAGATGAATCTAGTATTTCATCCTCAGGTTTAATGCTTTTATCTAAAAGACTTGACATATATAGTTGTAGGTGATATAATAGGCAACATAGTCTAAAATATCATTTTTATTTATAGTACTATTGTTATAGTTTAACTACAAAGTTGCGCAAAAACAGCTCTGGAGTTGGAGGTTTTATATGGGCATGTCTTAGTATGGATAATCTTGCTCCGGCTCGATTATTCCCTAAACACGCTTTTACTTGTATCCCAGATACAATGACGCCTCCAACTCCAGAGCTGTTTTTCTTTCTATGGTAATGTGGATTATTCGTCTTTTTCTATTACCCTTTTTACTTCTTCCAGTGTGGTTTCTCCTATTATAACTTCAATAATTCCAGATTGATAAATTGTAACCATCCCCTTTTTAATTGCTAAAGCTTTAATTTCAGAAACTGGCGGATTTTTTAGAATAAACTTTTCCATTTCATCGTCTATCAATAAAATTTCACAAACACCCTTTCTGCCTTTGTAACCCGTATAATTACATTCTTGGCAACCCTTTTCTTGCGCGCGCGCAATTTTTAATTCAGAAAAATCTTTGGGAATAATAATTTCTTTTGGTAGATGCAAAATACTTTTAATGGTTTTTTTTATTTCTGCCAATTCGTCTGGATTAGGGGTTGTCATAACTGCGCATTTTTGGCATACCTTTCTTAATAATCTTTGCCCAACCGAAACCTTTAACGCCGAAGCAATAGAAGAAAGGTCAACGCCCAAATCAACAAGTCTTGGAATTGTGCCGGCAGCGTCGTTGGTGTGCAGGGTTGATAGTAATAAGTGTCCAGTTAATGCTGCTTGCAGAGAAATTTTAGCGGTTTCTAAATCTCGAATTTCTCCCACTAAAATAACATCAGGGTTTTGCCTGACGATAGAACGCAATCCATCGGAAAAATCATAACCTTTTTCAGTGACCATCTGGCCCGTGGCAGGATTAAAGTGAGATTCTCCGGGCGAGACTTGGGTTTGCGATACGCCCTTTAAATGGTATTCAATTGGATCTTCAATAGTGACGATTTTAATTCCTGGGTTTTGCAATTTCATTAAAAGTGCATATAAGCTGGTGGTTTTTCCTGCGCTAGTGGGGCCTGTGACCACAATCATTCCGTTGCGTTTTTGTATTTCTTGAGATAAAATTTCGTATAAATCTTTTCTTAGTCCCAAAGCTTCAAGGCTTAAATTTTCCGGATTTAAAATTCTCATTACAATTGATTCGCCGTATTCAGCTGGTAGACTTGAGGTTCTAATTTCAATTAAAGTGTTTTCAGCTTCAATAGTAAAGCGTCCATCTTGGGGTTTATTGGTGACATTTAATTTTAATTTTGATAATAACTTTAGTCGACTTAATAAATTGTGATAAATAGTTGTTTCAAAAAAACCTGCATCTTGTAAAACGCCGTCAATTCTAATGCGTAGTCTAATTTGATCTGACTGGGGCTCAATATGAATATCAGAGGCTCCAAGGTTTATGGCGCCAAATAAAATAATATCTAAAAGGTTGGTGGTATTTTGGGTAATGTATTCTTTAATTTTTTTTTCAAAGTCAATAATACTGTGGATAGACTTTTTTACATCCAAAATAATTTCTTTTGTAATTGTTACCGACCCCGCAAATTTTTTATTTGATTCTTCCATTAATAATTAGTTTTAAATGTGTATATTTTTTTCTTCTATTATATTATTAGTTGTTGGTAAGTTTTGAGGGTATAAATTATTGATAATTTCTTGACGCATTGCCCCTTGCTTCATTAGCTGGGCACATAATTCAAATATGTTTGGCGGAATATTGGCATCTTGAAAATTTTTATAATATATAGTCAGTCCAGTTAAAAGGCAGTGGCTGGTATTTTTATTAGGTAGTTGGTCTGTAATCTGGGCGCTAATCTGTAGTATTATTTCTGATAAAGATTTTTCTTCTATTAAATTTATTTTACCAAATTTTAAATTTAAAAGATTATTGTCAATATTAATAATGGGTGAATCTAATAAAAATCCAAAAGAATCAAGCTTTCCTCCAAGTTCTTTGTGAAAATTTTGTATGCCAAGGGTAATAGTGAGGTCGGGCTTGGTATCGGAGAAGTAAAAAGAGATGGCTTCTTTTTTAATTGCACCCCTTTCAATTGTTAGGTGAATTTTTAAGTTTTCCGCTTGTTTTTCGTAATAAACTTGAGAAATATCAGCTACGGTTTTAGGTATTGAAATGACGAAGTTTTTTGGTTGGGTGATAAAATCCAAGGAGGGAATTAAAAATGATAAATTTTCTGGTAACTGCGGTATAATGAGGTTTACATTTTTGTGTAATTCTTTTAGAGTATAAAAAAGAGCCAAAGTAGCAGTTAAGCTTTCTGGCTCGTCAGATTGGTTTGGAATTATGCAAATATTCTTTGCCTCATTAATAAGTTTTTTTAATTCTTGTAATGATTCCATAGATTTTTATTAATTAAATTTAAACTAATTCATTTGTATGCAAAAGTCAAATACAAAAAATTTTAAAGAGACGCAGGAGTTGGGAGAAAGTTTGGCTAAAGAAATTTTAGTTGGCGGAATTAAAAAAATAGCGCGGGTTTTAGCTTTGCGCGGCAATCTGGGTGATGGGAAAACCACTTTTTTGCAGGGTTTTGCCAGAGGTTTGGGAATTGCAGAGGTAGTTAATAGTCCAACTTTTTTAATTATGAAAAAGTTTAAAATTCCGAATTCAAATTTTAGTTTTTTTTATCATCTTGATTTATATCGATTAGAAAATGAGCAGGATTTAGAATTTATAAATTTTCAAGAAATTTTTGCCGATCCTAAAAATATTATTGCTATTGAATGGCCAGAAAGAGTTGAGAAACTACTACCAAAAGAAGTAATTAAAATAATATTTAATTATGTGCAAGAAAACACTAGAGAAATAAAGATTGATAAATTTTAGACAGTGTGTTTAAATGTAATTGAATCGTTCTTTAGATAACTTTTATGGAGAATAAAATGTGGTGCATTGAAACAGTAAAACCTGTGTGTGTTCGAATTGGTAATAGGTGTTACGAGTGGCAACGCATGAAAACGGACTTCAATAAAATTGAAGATAGAGATAAGGCAATGGAGTATGCTAAGAATTATGTTGCAAGAACTCGCCAAATCTTCGATGAGCTAAAGGATTTCGAACTTGTTTGGAGGGAAAATATTCAAAGGTAGGCACTTAAGTTAAGCTGTCGCAATAGTGACAGCTTTTTTAAATTGCAAAAAATGTTAAAATATATATATGGAAAACGAAAAACGATTAATCATTATTGATTCAAGTTCGCTTTTATATCGCGCGTTTCACGCCTTGCCTCCACTGACAAATTCCAAGGGTCAGGCAACTGGCGCGGTGTATGGTTTTTTGTTGATTTTATTTAAAGCTATTAAAGATGTAAAAGCTAATTATGTGGTGGCGTGTTTTGATACCAAAAAACCAACTTTTCGCCACGAGCAATTTGAAGATTACAAAGCTCATCGCGCCCCAACTCCTGATGGGATTATTTCTCAATTTCCAATTATTAAATCGGTTTTATCTGCGTTTAATATTCCTTTATTTGAAAAAGAGGGTTTTGAGGCCGATGATTTAATTGCCACTATTGCCAAAAAATACGCATCCGATGCCAAGGTTTTTATTGTCAGTGGCGACTTGGATAATTTACAACTGATAGATGAAAACATAAAAGTTTATACGCCGGGTAAGAGTATAAAAGAAACTATAATTTACGATAAAGAAAAGGTAATGGAAAGGTTTGGAGTTACGCCAAGCCAAATGAATGATTTTAAAGCTTTAACTGGAGATAGTTCTGATAATGTGCCGGGGGTGGCGGGTATTGGTAAAACCATAGCATCGGATTTAATTGGGCGTTTTGGTAGTATTAAAAATTTATACGATGAAATGGCCACCGATACCGCGATTTTAAAACCTAAAATTAAAGAAGCATTACGTACTAATAAAGAAAAAGCATTTATGTCATTACAGCTTGTTACTACGGTTGCAGATATGGATCTTGATTTTAAATTGGAGAATTGTAAGTTTGGTAATTTTGATAAACAAAAACTGGAAATGATTTTTAAAGAATTGAATTTTTCCAGTATGATCGATAAATTGCCTACGCTAATTTTTGATTAAAATAATTGTTTAAGGTAAAATAAAGGCAATTAAGATTTGTAAATTTTAACTTTATGTCAAAACTTTCTTTTAAAATAGCGTATCCAATTATTATTGCCGGACTTTTTATTATCGTTTCTTTTATTGCTCTTAATTATAATAATTTAAATAGCACATTTTACCTTATTTTTAGTTTTTTGGTAATTTATATTTTTTTATTTGGTTTTGCTACGGGTCAAAATTTTGTTTCACCAGTAAAAAAATTACTGCAAAAAGCTGATGAATTAAGTAGAGGGGATTTAAAGAGTCGTTTTTATCTAGAAAATAAAGATGAATTTGGTCAGTTGGCAAATATATTTAATAGAATAGCCGATCAACTAGAAGAAAGTAGTAACGAAAATGAAAAAATTAAAAAATCTGTGGGCATTAAAGTTGAAGCTGAAACTCAATCATTAAAAGAAACTATTAATGCTTTGGAAAAAAAGATTCAAAATCGAACTTTTGAAATACAAAAAATGATGGGAGAGTCAGAGAAATTTAAAGAGTATTCTCGGGCTAGGGAAGCTGAGTTATTGGAACTGAAAAATCAAATATTGGCCTTAGGTGAAAAACTAGAAAAGCGTGATGTGAAAAAGAAAAAACCTGAAAAATTATCAGAAGATCTGCAAGTAGAATCTGAAGTTAGCGCTGAATCATAAAATTTTATGCCAGAATTACCAGAGGTTCAAACTACAGTTGATGGGTTAAATAAAAAGGTCCTTGATAGGACCTTTATTGATGTTTGGTCAGATTGGGATAAGTTAGTTAAAAAGCCTAAAAACTTTACGGATTTTAAAAAGCAAATTAAGGGAAAGAAAATTATTCGGATTTGGCGTCGCGCCAAAAATGTGATTTTTGAATTATCAGAAGGTTGGTCGCTTTTAATCCATATGAAAATGACGGGGCATTTAATGGTTGGGGTGTGGGAGAAAAATAATGGTATTTGGATGCCAACTCAAAACGAGGCATTAAAAGAAAAGATAAATGGTTTTTTGCACATTATGTTTTTTCTTGATGACGGTAGAATGATTGCGCTTTCTGATGTTCGTAAATTTGCTAAAATTGAATTGCAGTTAACGGGGCATTTACTTGAATTGCCAGAATTTAAAAATTTAGGGCCAGAGCCTTTAGAGAAAAGTTTTACTTTTAAAAAATTCCAAGAAGTTTTTAATAATTTACCCAGTGGTGTTGCTGGCAAAAAAGGAAAAATAAAACAGGTAATTATGGGCCCCAATGTAATTGCTGGTATTGGTAATATTTACGCCAGCGAGGCGCTATGGTGGGCTAAAATTCACCCAGAAAAATTAGCGGTAAATTTGAACACTAAAGAACTAAAAGCCTTATATTTAGCTATTCAGAAAGTTTTGCGCGCTGGTATTAATTTTGGCGGTGATAGCTTTTCAGATTATCGTAATGTTGATGGTCAAAAAGGTAGTTTTGAGGGTCATAAAAAAGTCTATCAAATGGCCGGCAAAAACTGC
>CALRFZ010000004.1:0-4355 GCA_943357015.1 Candidatus Staskawiczbacteria bacterium | reverse complement strand
AAAGCTTTGAATTTTGTGGTATAGATATGTTATGGGATTGTTAATCACAGATGAATTTTTGTGGGATATTTTTACGCTCGTTGCTAAAACGGAAGATATTTTGCTTGGCATTTCTAAGCCACATACCATTGTGAATACTTTATTGGGATTTGAAAATCCTATTTTTTACAAATATAAAAATCGGAAAAATAAAATAAAATTTAATAATCTTATTTATTATTTAAAGACCAAGGGATATATTAAGGTTAAAAGCTTGGAAAACAAAAAGGCTATAATGATTACTAAGGAAGGTTTGGGTAAGTTATTAAAGGCGAGTTTTCAGTCTGAAGTTATAAATAAAAGAAAAGATGGAAAATGGGTGATGTTGATTTTTGACATACCTCAAAAATATGGAAAGTCTAGAGATCTATTGAGGGGTGTTTTGAGTAATTTGGGATATAAGATGTTTCAACAAAGCGTCTGGGTTAATCCCTGTGATGTTTCAGATAAAACTGAAAAATTATTACAATTTTATTCATTAGAAAAATTCGTGAAAATATTTTTGGTAGAAGAATTATGATGCACCATAAAATTCAAAGCTTTGGTGTTTGTGGTGTATTGAGTTTTGAACAAATTAAATAAACTAAATATTGTAATATGATTATATTTTTATATGGAGATGATTCTTATCGGGCGAAGGAAAAATTAAATGAAATTGTGGCCCAATATAAGGCGGTTAAAAAAAGCGCTTTAAATTTGATTAGTGTTGATGTTAAAGAAACGGATTTTGCTGGTTTTTACAATCATTTTAAAATTTCTGCTATGTTTGCGCAAACCAAACTTGTGGTGGTTAAAAATCTTTTTGCTGATAAAATTTTTCAGGAAGAGTTTATTAAAGAAATAAAAAAACTGCAATCATTAAAAGACGTAATTGTAATATATGAACCCGAGGCGCCAGATCAAAGGTTAAAATTATTTAAGGTTTTACTTAAAGAAACTAAGTGTCAAGAATTTAAACTATTAGATAATAAGGGTATAAAAACTTGGGCGCAAAAAGAGGTGGAAAAGTTGGGCAGTAAAATTAATAACGATGCTTTGGATTTGCTGGTAAGTTATGTGGGTAGTGATTTGTGGCGATTAGCTGGCGAACTGCAAAAATTGGTCAGTTATAAAACTGGCTCTACGATTCAAAAAATGGATGTTGAGCTTTTGGTAAAACCAAATTTACAAACAGATATTTTTAAAACCATTGATGCGCTGGCGCAAAAAGATATTAAATTGGCGCTAACACTTTTGCATAAACATTTGGCTGGCGATGACAATCCTTTGTATTTATTGTCTATGATTGCTTTTCAGTTTAAAAATTTATTGATGGTTAAGGAATTGTCTGAAAAAGGTTTAATGTATGCTTCGATTGTAAAACAAAGTGGCCTGCATCCATTTGTGGTCAAAAAAAGTTATTTTTTATGTCGGCAATTTTCTTTTGAAGAGTTAAAAAATATTTATCGCCAAATTTTTCAAATTGACAGTGATATTAAAATTGGCAAGGTGGATGCAGAAACAGCACTGGATTTATTTGTGGCATCTATATAGGCGACACTAATCTACTAATCAACATCCGAATCTACTAATAAAATAAAGGGCGACGCTAATCTACTAATGACATTCGAATCTACGAATAGAAATAAATTATTGTATCCAGAGCTATCTTATAAAATTTCTGGTATTTTGTTTAGAGTTCATAATAAGTTGGGTAGATTTTGTCGAGAAATTCAATACGGAGATTTGTTAGAAATAGAATTAAAAAATGCTGGCATAATTTTTGAAAGGGAAAAAGTATTGCCAATTCAAGAAATTAGTGGCGAGGATGCTAGTAATAAAGTTGATTTTTTAATTGAAAATAAAATATTGCTTGATATAAAAGCTAAAAAATTCGTGACCAAAGAAGACTATTTTCAAATGCAAAGGCATTTGAAATCCTCAAAACTAGAACTTGGCTTAATAGTAAATTTTCGCAACACATATATAAAAGCACAAAGAGTCATTAATATTAATTAATGACTCTTTTTTTATTCGTAGATTCGGATGTTAATTAGTAGATTAGTGTCGCCTATTTGGATACTTTTTCAACCATCAATGCTAATCTAGATTTTCGGCGGGAAGCGTTATTTTTTTTAATTATTCCCACTTTAGCGGCCTTATCTAAAACTTGGTAAGCCTTGGGTAATAATTCCTTAGCTTCTTTATGTTTTTTTTGCGCCACAAAAGTTTTAACTTCTTTTAAAGCTTTTTTGACATTGTTAATATAGACCAAATTATGTGTTCGGCGCGCTTTATTTTGCTTAATAGCCTTTTTGGCTGACTTAGTTATTGCCATAAATTTTGAGGGTCTAGCGTCTAGGGGTTAGGGTCTAGGGCTAGTATTTAGTTAATAAGAATAATTTAACATACAATTTAAGATTTTGCAAGATATGGAGTAAAAAAATGACCCACACCTCTTGTAAAGCATGGGTCTTGTTGTTGTACGGCGATTTAGATATGTCGCCATCATTTGGGTGGAATTATTGTTTTTGCACTGGCGCCATTTTCTTCGGATAATGGATGTTGTCGTTCTCGACGACTTTTCACTAATCCATCAATTCGTTGCTGATTTTTTTTCAGCAATTCGAGGGTAGCTTGGATGCTTGTTTGTTGCTGAGCCAACTTGACTGCCTCAGCCTGTTTGTTAGCCCCAATTCTTTGGGAAAGGTTGTTTAATCCCTCACTGACCGCATTAAATCCGTTGGTCAGATTTTCAACGCTTTGAAATAAGGCTTTCATATCCTTATCATCGTCGCGCATTTCCTTTTTGACGATTTCTAGCTCTTCCGTTAGTCGCGAGTTTTGTTGGGCGATCAGCCCAACCGCCTCATGACAATCACTGGTTGTGGAAGTTTCAGTCTGGATGACTTCTGACATTGGGAATTTCCTTTCAAAATTAATCCCAGCAATAAAGCTCCGCAAAAACAACGTTTGTTTTCGCAAAAAACGGCAAATTTTTTTCAACTCCTTTTTTCTTTTCTTTCTCCTTTTACTCTTTTTGTGCGATTTTGGTTTTTTGACCATAAATCACTCCTTTGTTAACGAACTTTTTTCTTGTATTTTAATAATAGCACATATATAAAACCCTGTCAATCTTTTGACACCAAAACATGTAAATGGTAAAATTAAATAATTTTAAAGAACTATTTTACATTATGAAAAATAATCAAGAAACTAGTATAGGGGGAATGGGTTTCGAATCTTCTGATGATAAAACTTTACAAGAATTAAAAGAATTAGCACAATCTCAAAGTAAAAATTTGGATGTTTTAGAAACTGAAGAGGGTGATATGCCTGAGACTAATATGGAAACGTTTAGCGCTACAGAAATTCGGCGGATTTTTGCTTTGGGGGATGAAAAGGATTTAGCGAAAATTTATAAAAAAATTAAAAAATTTAAAGATAAAAAATACGCCAGGATTAGTGATGATGATAAGGGTTTAGCGCAAAAGTTTTGTGATAATATTTTTGGTGGAGGGGCTGGGGTTATTAAGGAAATTGCTATTAAAAAATTGGAAAAAATTTTTGATACACAAACTTCTCCCGAGCTATTGCAAAATCAAGAAAAAATCCAGGAATTAAAAAAGAAAATAAGAGATGCGATGACAGCAAGATATACTGTTCAAATAAACCAACCCAATCAAAATGATAAAGAAAAAGAAAAGTTAGAAAATGAATTCAATGACTTGATATCGGGTTTAGATAAAACTAGTGATTTGCAGGTACTGGAAGATGTTTTAGAAGGCATTAATAATGAGCCTTTGGCAAACGAGCAGTCTGTAAATCAGCTGTCAAATTAAACATCCTCGTCCGAGCTGACACCAGAATCTGGTATTATGGCCGAAGCCGAGAAAAATGAACCTCTGTTAACTAAAGGGTTAGTTGTTGCAGTAGATGAAGCAGAAAAAAACAAGAGTTTAGCGAAAATTAAAATAATATCGGATGAGTATTATCGCAATATTAAGCCGAAACTAGATATAAAACCTGGTAAATCTGAAGAAAAATTAGATTCAGGAAAAAAATCTGAATTACCGGCTGAAAATTTTACTGATTTGGAAAAAAGCTTAGATATTTTGAAAGAGAAACTGGATTATGTTAATTTAGCTGTTAGTAAATTTTATGGTGGTGTGCCAAATTCCGCTAGGCAAAAAAGAATAGATAAACTAAAAAGTGAAATTAAAAAAGTTGAAGAAAAAATAAGGTATTTGGGAAAAAATTCTGAAACTCCTGAAACTCCTGAAACTCCTGAAACTCCTGAAACTCCTGAAACTCCTGAAACTCCTGAAACTCCTGAA
>CALRFZ010000003.1:32816-34282 GCA_943357015.1 Candidatus Staskawiczbacteria bacterium | reverse complement strand
TATGATACAATGGCAAGAAAGCCGACCAGTTATTTTTAATCCAATCGAAAAGTCCAGAAGTGGGTGGGGTTATACATATACTTTAAAAAATCAGAAATTTTGTTATAATATTGGTATGGTAAATGATAATTTTAAAAAAAATAATAAAGCTTGGGTAATAGCTGTTGATATGGGTTACGGTCATCAGCGCACCGCCTATCCTTTGCGAGATTTGGCGTTTGGTAAAAAGGTTGTTAATGCTAATAACTACGATGGTATTATTGAAAAGGATAGAAAATTTTGGAAGGCTAGTCGATCGGCATATGAGTTTGTTTCTCGGTTTAGAAAAATACCCATTATTGGACTGGCCTTATTTTTGTTTTTTGATAGTTTTCAAAAAATTGTGGGTTATTATCCCAAGCGAGATTTATCTAAATCAAACTTTGGTGGCAAAGCGATTTTTTCTTTTATAAAAAAGGGCTGGGGTAGAGATTTGATAGAAAAATTAAAAAGTCACTCATTTCCCATTGTAACTACTTTTTTTACGCCCGCATTTATGGCTGAAGAGTTTAAATATCCCAACGATATTTATTGTGTAATTTGTGATGCTGATATTGCTAGGGTATGGGTTTCTCTGGATCCTAAAAAAAGCCGAATTAAATATCTTGCTCCTAATACTTGGGTGCGAGATAGATTAAAGCTTTACGGCGTAAGTCCAGAAAAAATTATTTTAACAGGTTACCCTTTACCTAAAGAAAATTTGGGTGGATTAAATTTGGAAATTTTAAAGAAAGATTTGGGGTATCGCCTGTTAAACCTTGATCCTTCGGGTAAATACAGAAAATTATATAGTCCATTGATTAAAAATTATTTAGGTCAATTACCCGACCTACCAAATCACCCGCTAACTATTATGTTTTCTATTGGTGGCGCGGGAGCGCAAAAAGAAATTGCCTTGGAGATTATTAAAAGTTTAAAAGAAAAAATTAAACTAAAGCAGTTACGGTTTATTATTTCTGTTGGCACGCGTGAAGAATTAAGGAGTTACTTTGCCAAAAAAGTTAAAGATTTGCAATTAGATGGCTGGTTGCATTTGTTATCAGGCAAGACCACCGAAGAATATTTTGAAAAATTTAATATAGCTTTAAGGACTACGGATATTTTAATGACCAAACCATCGGAGTTATCTTTTTATTCGGCGCTGGGAATTCCCATCGTTATTGAGCCGTCTATTGGGTCCCAGGAAGATTTTAATCGGCGTTGGCTTTCGCATATTGGCGCTGGTGTTGCGCAGGAAAACCCCAAATATACTAAAGAGTGGTTGTTTGATATTTTGGAAACTGGGGACTTGGCGGAAATGGCAATGCAGGGGTTTGTGGAAATTGAAAAAATGGGAACCTATAATATTGAAAAAATTATCACTGGATAATTTTTTCAATAAATTTCTAATTTCCAATAAGATGTTTTAATTTTAAAAATTCGAAATT
>CALRFZ010000003.1:28386-32716 GCA_943357015.1 Candidatus Staskawiczbacteria bacterium | reverse complement strand
AAAAATTATCACTGGATAATTTTTTCAATAAATTTCTAATTTCCAATAAGATGTTTTAATTTTAAAAATTCGAAATTAAAAATTTATGGTGTTTAGTAAATTAGTTAAAATTATTTTATTGGTTGTCGTAGTTTTGGTTTTGGCGATTATTAGTTATTTTTTTGCTGGGTCAGCGCCGGTGGCGGAAAAAATAACTTGGGGAGTGGATTTTTCTCAAATGCAGGCGGAAGCTTTAAAACTGGATTGGAAAAAAACCTATTTGGCAATTTTAGAAGATTTGGGCGCAAAGCATATAAAATTACACACTCAATGGGATTTTGTGGAGGGCAATAAAGGCGATTTTTATTTTAAAGATATTGACTGGCAAATTGCACAGGCCCAAAAACACGGCGCCGATATTATTTATGTAGTAGGTATGAAAACTGGCAGGTGGCCTGAGTGTCATATTCCAAGCTGGGCCACTGGACTTTCAAAGCAAGAACAACAAGATTATATATTGAAATACATTGAAAAGGTGGTGAATCGTTATAAAAATTCAAATGCTATTAAATACTGGCAAGTTGAAAACGAACCATTTTTTAAATTTGGGGAATGTCCTTGGTATGACAGAGAATTTTTAAATAAGGAGGTGGCACTGGTAAAGTCATTAGATTTTTCAAAACCTGTAATTATATCAGATTCTGGGGAACAGTCATTTTGGATTAATGCTTCTAAATCTGGCGACTTAATAGGTAGTACGTTGTATAGAAAATTATGGTTTGGTATTAATGATAAAATTGGGTTTTATGTTAAAATTCCGCTTCCATCGGTATTTTACTGGCGTAGGGCGCAGTTAATAAATTATTTTTTTGATAAAGAAATAATTGGTGTGGAACTGCAGGCTGAGCCATGGGCGTATAAACCATTTTTTTTAGTTTCTTTAAAAGAACAAGAAAAAACTATGAATTTGACTCAGTTTAGGAATAATTTGCAATATGCAAAAAATACTGGATTTAGTAAATTTTATTTCTGGGGCGTTGAATGGTGGTTTTGGATGAAAGAAATTCAGGGTCGGCCAGAAATTTGGAATGAGGCAAAAAAAATGTTTTAGAATGCTGGTTAAATTATTTTTAAAAAGATTTTAAGTATTCAAGATTAATTACAATAAAATGCTACTTTGGTTGCCTGTGGTTATATTAGCTTACTTATTTTTCGGCTTAGCTTCTTTTGGAGATAAGCTAGTTTTGAGTCGCTCTCAAAGTCCAAAACTGTACACTTTTTATGTGGGGTGCTTGAGTTTATTGTCGTTGGCTCTAATTCCATTTGTTGGTTTTTACCTGCCAGATAAAGCTAGTTTTTTTTGGATTATTCTAACTTCTTTAACCTTTGTTTTAGGGTTATATAGTTATTATTATGCGGTTGAGAAATTCGATGTTTCTCGGGTTGTATCTATTACAGGTTCTGTTCAGCCGATATTTATATTGCTGTTAAGTTGGGTTTTTTGGAATGCCAAGGTTTTGCAACCCAATAATTTATTCGCTTTTTTATTGCTGTTAATAGCAACTATTCTAATTTCTTTTGAGGTGGGGCTTAAATTAAATCGGCGCTTGATAGCGTTATCTTTGTTTACCGCTTTTATTGTGGCTTTGAGTTTAATTTTAATTAAGGTGGTTTTTTTACACCAAGATTTTTGGCAAGGCATTATTTGGATTGGGATTTTTAATTTTTTATTTGTTTTGATTTTCTTTTTTAACACTAATTTTAGAAATGAGTTTTTTATTAAAAAATCAGCTTTTGATAAAAAAACTTTACTGCTTGTAACTGGCGCCCAAATTTTTGGCGGATTGGCTGGTTTTTTGTATAACTATGCGGTGTTTTTGGTGCCAGTTACAAGTTTGGCGATTTTAAACGCTTTACGAGGAGTGCAGTATATTTTTCTTTTTTTAGCTACTTTGTTTTTTTCATTTTTTTATCCTGCAATATTTAAGGAAAAAATATCAAAAGTAATATTTTTTCAAAAATCTATCGCTTTGATTTTGATTGTTTTAGCCTTAGCAGTATTAATATATTGAGCATGATATCTATTATTATTCCCACATTAAACGAAGAAGATTACTTGCCTAATCTACTAGAGTCGATTAAGAGTCAGGATTTTTTGGATTACGAAATTATTGTTTCAGATGGCGGGTCTACGGATAAAACTTTGGAAATTGCAAAAAGTTATGGTTGTATAGTAACTAAAGGGGGTTTGCCTGCTAGAGGTAGAAACAATGGCGCTAAAATTGCTAAGGGTGAGCTATTATTTTTTTTGGATGCAGACACTATTTTGCCAGATGATTTTTTTAAAAAGTTACTTGAGGAATTTGAAGTTAAAAAATTAGATATTGCTAGTTTTTGTTTAACTCCCTTACCAATTAAAAAACTTTCTTCTTTGATAACAGAAATTTTTTATAATAAAATGATTTGTGTTTTAGAAAAAAAATTGCCACACGGAGCAGTTGGGATTTTAGTGAAAAAAAATATTTTTGATTTGCTGGGCGGTTATGACGAAAAAATAAAACTAGCCGAAGATCATGATTTAATTCGAAGATCCGCAAAGCAGGGAAGGTTTGGAATTATAAGATCTGTAAAAATTTTATTTTCTGATAGAAGGTTTATAAAAGAGGGTTGGCTTATAATGGGTTTTAAATTTTTTTTATGTGAAATGCATATGATCTTTATCGGTCCTGTAAAATCTGATATATTTAAATATAAATTTAACCATTATAAAAACAAGAAATAATCCTATGTATCAATTATCAAAAACAAATTCACCTGATTTTAAAAAAACTATTAAAAAATTACTTAAAAATCGCATGGTGGCAGGCGCGGTGCTGGCGGTGATTTTTGTGATACTGGTTTTTTATTATTTAGAGGTGTTTGCTGTTGGCTATTTGCACAACAAGGTAGATGGACTACTTAAAGAAACTGCTTATGTTTTTTCAGAATTTAGAAAAGAGTATTTGGTTGTCACGCCAAAGCCAAGCGTTAAATATGTTTCTCAAATTTCTTACGAGCAATCTATTATTGACGCAGTGGCATCGGCCTCACCATCTGTGGTGAGTATTGTAATTTCTAAAAATCTACCAGTTTACCAGCAACGCTTGATCAACCCTTTTGGCGAAAATTCGCCATTTGAAGTTTTGGTGCCAGAGCAAGTGCAAAAAGGTACAAAATATCAAGAAGTGGGGGCGGGGTCAGGATTTATTGTGTCTCCCGATGGCTTGGTTTTAACTAACAAGCATGTAGTTTCTGATAAAACTGCCGATTATACAGTTTTAACTAATGATGGGAAAAAATATCAAGCTAAAGTTTTGGCCCTTGATCCAGTTTTGGATTTGGCAGTGATTAAAATTCAGGCTCAGGATTCTAAAAATCCGGAAATTGAGGTGAAATTTAAACCAATAAAAATTGGAGATTCGGCTGGCATTGCAATTGGGCAGGGGGCAATTGCAATTGGAAATTCTTTGGGTCAATTTTCTAATACGGTTTCAGTGGGCGTAATTTCTGGACTTGGGCGCACTATTACGGCTTCCGGGTCGCAAGGTTTTACTGAAACGCTAGAAGGTATAATTCAAACTGACGCGGCAATTAATCATGGTAATTCCGGCGGGCCATTATTAAATTTAAAGGGTGAGGTAATTGGAATTAACACGGCTATGGCAACTGGCGCGGATTCGGTGGGTTTTGCAATTCCAATAAATTCCGCCAAAAGAGATATTGATCAGATAATTAAAACCAGTAAAATTATTTATCCGTTTTTAGGGGTAAGATATATTTTAGTTGATCAAAAAGTGAAAGATAAATATAAATTGTCAGTAGAATATGGCGCCTTGGCATTACGCGGTGAAAATGGCGAGCCGGCAATTGCTAAAGATTCATCTGCTCAAAAAGCTGGTATTAAAGAAAAAGATATAATTTTAGAAATTAACGGAGAAAAAATTGTCACGGGAAATTCTATGGCCAAAATTATTCAAAAGTATAATCCCGCCGATAAAATAACAATAAAAATTTTACGAAGCGAAAAAGAAATAGAGCTTGAAGCAGTTTTAGGAGAGAGGAGTTAGATAAAAATTTTAAAATTGACAAGAAAATTTATTTTTGTTAATCTTTAGATATGATGATAAGTCAGAAAAAATTGAATTTATTGCCTTGCATTATTTTAAACCTCTCTTAAGGAAGTGGCATTTTAGTGATAATTAAAATCGCCTCTTCCCCAGAAGAGGTTTTTCTTTAGAAACTTCTGGGTAGTTCTTTGTTTTATTTAAGAGAAAGGTATTGGTATGGTTATTTCTCAAGAAATTCACGAATT
>CALRFZ010000003.1:0-28286 GCA_943357015.1 Candidatus Staskawiczbacteria bacterium | reverse complement strand
AGAAACTTCTGGGTAGTTCTTTGTTTTATTTAAGAGAAAGGTATTGGTATGGTTATTTCTCAAGAAATTCACGAATTGGCAAAAAAAGAAAATCGTGAATATGAGCTCGTTTTTGGTAAAACCATGGCACGCGTTCGTTGTGAATTATGTCGTCATGAGTGGAGAGTGGGTGGATGTATAAAGGAATTAAAGCCACCAGCTTGGCCACCCAATTACGTCAATAAACCTTGTCCGGTTTGTGGGCGTAAATTACCAAGTCAGGCAAGTATTCCTTTTTGATCTTTAAGGCTGATCTTTTTAGATCAGCTTTTTTATTATTGACATGAGTTAATATTCTGATAGAATCAAAAATGTATGAAAAATGTTGCTTGCGCTAAAAATTGGTTTTATTTTAGCTTCTTTAAAAAAGAGGTTGGTTTGAATGTTCTAAATTAAAAGTAAGCAAAAAATAGAAAATTCAAGCGAGCCTCTTTTAAAAAAGAGGTTTTTGTTTTTATGGCTTTGCATATGTTGTGCAGAGCAAAAAGTTCGTTGACAATTTATGGAGTATGAAAATGATTATCCAGATGAAAAAGTTTGCAACCGAGCAAGAAGTTTTGGCGGTGGTCAAAAAGGTCAAAGACATTGGCTTGGGCGCGCAAGTTGATGTGGGAGAGGAAATGACGGTTGTGGTGGTGTTTGGCGTCAATACGGGCGGTATTGAAACCGGAGTTTTTCAGGTTTTTCCCGGCGTAGAGCAGGTTGTCCGCATTGAAAAGCCATACAAACTAGCCTCAAGGGATTTTAAGGTCAGTGATACCATTATTGATATTGGCCCAGTCAGAATTGGTGGCAGGGAGCTTGTGATAATGGCTGGCCCTTGTTCGGTTGAGTCGGAAAAACAGATTATGGAGTGCGCTCAAATTGCCAAGGCTTGCGGGGCGAAAGTTTTGCGAGGTGGGGCGTTTAAGCCACGCACATCCCCGTTTTCGTTTCAGGGCTTGGGCATTGAAGGTTTGAAAATGCTTCAAAAGGCCAAAAAGGAAACTGGTTTACTGATTGTGACTGAAGTGGTTTCTTCTGAAACTGTCAGGCTGGTCAGTGAATATGCTGACATTTTGCAGATTGGCGCGCGCAATATGCAAAACTACCCTCTGCTTGATGCGGTTGGCAAAACCCAAAAGCCAGTTCTCTTAAAGCGAGGATTTTGTGCCACTTTGGAGGAATTGCTAATGGCGGCCGATTATATTTTGCAATATAATCCAAAGCCAAATGTCATTTTGTGTTTGCGTGGCATTCGGACACCGGTTGACGCCAACCGCTTTACCTTTGATATCTGTCACCTGCCCAAATTGCGGGAATTGACTCATTTGCCCATCATTGCCGACCCCAGTCATCCGGCAAAATATTCTCGCTATGTGCCAGATTTGGCGTATGGGGCAATTGCTATGGGGGTTGATGGTCTGATTGTGGAAATACACCCCAATCCGCAAAACGCCCAATCAGACGGCCTGCAGTCTTTGAAGTTTGGCGACTTTGCCACCATGATGGAAGCCATTGGAAGGTTGGCAGAAGTTCGTGGTAGGATTGTGTGATAACTTTTATAAGCGACTTATTTTTTAAGTCGCTTTTTTATTAAATTGATAAAAATATTGACAGTATTTTTTATTTTGATATACTTGTCATATGGAAAAAATATTAGCTAATCTTAATAAATATTTTACTTTGTGGATGTTTATTTGGGCGGAAAGCCGATTAGCTTTATTTATGTAAACAAAAAATTTCATAATAAAAATAAAGATAATCGGCCCGACAAGGGTCTTTTTTATTATTAGTTTGATTATTTTTGGTAATAGCCTGTTGTAGGTTGTGTAACCTGTAACAGCCCTGCTACTAAAAGTGGGCAAGTTCTTTCCATATTCGCTTTTTGTAATGGAGTCTAAGATGAATGCTACGGTGACCTCTAAGTCAAAACTGAGGGCATTGGGTTCTGGTTTGCATATCACGCCGGGTACGCAAATTGTCAAAATCATGTCAACTAAGAATGTTGATGGCAATTCCGCTCAGTTGTTGCGAGAAATTGCCCAAAGAAAGGAGGGTTTCCGTATTTTGCGGGATTTCCCTTTTGACTGGGAGTTTGACGGAGAGGTTTTGGTTAATAAGGGCAAGATTGTTTTCAATGATCGCCAATTTCCTCTCACTGTTAAGATCGGCTCTGCTGATTGCGACGGACTAGTTCTTGTTGATGTTGGTGGCGAGCAGTGTTCTATGCAAACCAAAAACGGCGCAATGGTTCTGGAGGTTGGCAGTAATCTTTCCGCCAGTCGCCTTGAATCTTTGGCATCGCAAATGGTTGGCACGTGGGTTGTTCACGGACAAAATTGGCGCGATCGCCGAGAAAAACTTTTCTTGAAACCATGGGGTCAAACCAAGCGAGGTTTGCCAGAAAAGTTTTGTTTTGAAGTGATTGATGGCGCGCTTTGTCAACCAAAACTGACTTTGGCTGACCTTATCCGTCTTGGTTGTCGGCGATCGACCCATGTTGGGGAATGGCATCTTCGCCATTCCACAATTATCCCTGCCGTGGCTGACATGGGAATGACCATTCACGAGTTTAAGAAAGATGGTGGTCAAGATATCTGCTGGTTTAACGGCTTGCAAATTGGCACACATCCCGATGTTTGGGGTCCGTATTGTTTTTGGAACGAGAAAGTTTGGCGGTCAGGTGAGCTCGGGGTTTGGCAAGACTTAGCGCTTCGCTGTGCTTGCCCATTTAACTTCCACGTTCACGCAACCAAAACCTTGTTCCCGAAAATCCAGTTGGATTCGGATTACCTTTTGCAGTCAGTTGGGCAAGATATGTTGCGCGCCATAATTGAGGTTATGGTCGCCAAACAGCCCAGTCGTTTCTACCGCATCATTGACGAGTATGGCGAAACTTACCGTCAAACCGGAATTGCCGATGACGTTGTTGCTTATGGAAATTATGGTAATTTCCCCCGTCATCGCATCACTGAAAATGTGATGCAGACATTTTTGGAGCTTTCACTCATTTGCTCTGACCCGAGTCGTTTAATGATTCGCAAACCACGAATCGTGATTGATTCTCATGCCTACATTGTCATTGAAGCAATGGCAAGAAGGCAAAAGGAGGTTTACGAATTGAGCGGAAGGTATATGCATATGTACCTTACGGACGGAACTGATGCGAATATGCATCGGATTCGTAACGAGGAATTGTTCATTTTGTTGCGTGATTTCTTCGGACTGCAGTCTCTGAAGTTTTACATCTATCCACCACTTGCGTGGAATTCTGGTCTAAATAGCCAGTATGATGCAAACCTAAAGTACTGCAACAAAGAAGAATGGCTCGCCAAAGAAGTTTAACTATAGGGGTGCGGATTTTAAACGCACCCTTCTTTTTTTAAAAATATTTTTTGTGTACATATAATTGAAATTATTTTATAATTTAAGAATAATATGAAACCATTACGAACTCGTTTTTCAAAAGATATTGTGACTGAATTTTTGCCACCACTAAAGCCTTCTCAAAAGGTGATTATTTTTTTAAGTGGCGCGCCGTCAGTTCCTAAGCTTGCCCAAACTTTAAATTTTTATTCTAAAAAAGGTTTTTGGGTTTTTCATCCAAGGTATAGGGGAAGCTGGGAAAGTTCTGGTTCTTTTTTAGAAAAGTCTCCAGAGCAAGATGTTTTAGATATTATTAATCAATTATCAAAAGGTTTTGTTGAGCTTGAAACAGGCAAAAAACATACTATAAAACCAGTATCAATTTTTCTGTTTGGTTGCAGTTTTGGTGGGCCTGCCGCCCTGTTAGCTTCGCGTGATAAGAGAGTATCAAAGGTGGTGGCATTATCTCCTGTTATTAATTGGCGGTCGGAAAGCAAAGCAGAACCATTGCCATGGCTTTTAAAGTATATGCGTACAGCATATGGTCAAGCCTATAGAGTTAATAATAAAAATTGGAAAAAATTGCAATTGGGAAATTTTTATAATCCTATCAAGCATATTAAAGAAATTAATGGATCTAAAGTATTAGTTTTCCAAGCCAAAAATGACGATTCTGTTAGTTGGCGTCCAGCAGTTATATTTTGTCAAAAAACTAATAGTCAATTGGTGCTTTTAAAAAAAGGAGGACATTTTAGTTCTCAATTATTTTCTGATGCTGTTTTTTATAAAAAAATAAAGTTGTTTTTACAAAAGTAAAAAGCAAGCGAGTGCTTGCTTTTAGCCTTTTCAGGCTTGTTGTTTTTTCTTTTTCTTCTTTTTTGGTTTTGACCAGATTTTTTTGAAAGTCATTTTGGCAATTTCAAAAAGAATTTTAAAGGGTAGGGCAAGAAGCCAAAAAATAGCGCTAATCATTATTCTGGCCAGCCATTTGCAATATATTTTGGCAAACTTAGGTCCACCAACAATAAAGCACAAACCAAGTACCAAAAAAGCAATTGTTGTCAGGCCGGCAATAATTTGCTCAAGTTCGCTCACAGTCTACTCCTTATGTGATTTATGGCTAGATTTTAAAGAACATTGTTTAATTATATAACTTAAAATAATATCTGTCAAATATTTTATTGCTTGATTTTTCTGGTTATTTGGTATAAAGTAAGGGTGTAAATGGACAAGTTTAGTATCATTAATTATCAATAAAAACATGAATCCATCAGGAGCAAATTTTACTAATAAGGCGCAAGACGCCATTATGTCGGCGCAATCCATTGCGCAGGATCGTGGGCAACAACAAATTGATGCTCTGCATTTGCTATACGCGCTACTAACACAGGAAGACGGCTCAATTATTTTAACTATTTTGCAAAAATTGGGAGTGGATGTGGATACTTTAAAAAAGAAAACTGAAACTCAAATTGCTAAAATTTCCAGTCTTTTAGCGCCCACAGCTTTTGGGCAATTTTATTTAACTCAAGATATGGCTAAGGTTTTGGATCGCGCTAGAGGTGAGGCGTTAAAAATGCAAGATGAGTTTATTTCCGTTGAACATTTATTTTTGGCGCTTTTGGATCAAAAATCTATGGCTCGCGAGTTGTTAGAAAAAACTAGTTTTTTTATCGCTGGTCAAGATTCTACTACCTCAAAAAGTTTAAAATTAGATTACAATGCAGTTTTAAAAGTTTTGTCTCAAGTGCGAGGCGGTCAGCGCATTACCGATCCGGAACCAGAATCAAAGTATCAAGTGATAGAAAAGTATACACGCAATTTAACAGATTTGGCATCGGCTGGAAAAATTGACCCAATTATTGGTCGCGATAATGAAATTCGCCGATTGATGCAAATTATTTCTCGTCGGACTAAAAATAACCCAGTATTAATTGGTGAGGCGGGCGTGGGAAAAACCGCCATTATGGAGGGTTTTGCTCAGCGCGTGGCGCGTGGCAATGTGCCAGAATTTTTAAAAAATAAAGAAGTAATTTCTTTGGATTTGGGCGCAATTATTGCCGGCACCAAATACCGCGGTGAATTTGAAACCAGAATTAAAGCCTTGTTAAAAGAAATCAGCCGATCAGCTGGCAAATACATTTTATTTATTGACGAATTACATACTTTGGTGGGGGCGGGCGCGGCTGAAGGCGCCATTGACGCCTCAAATTTATTAAAACCCGCGTTAGCGCGTGGAGAACTAAAGGCAGTTGGAGCAACAACTTTAAAGGAATACCAAAAATATATTGAAAAGGATGGCGCATTGGAACGCAGATTTCAACCAATTTATGTACAAGAACCTTCTATTGATGATGCGGTAGCAATTTTAAGAGGTATTAAAGAAAAATACGAAGTGCATCACGGGGTGAGAATTAAAGATTCGGCCATTAAAGCGGCGGTAGAATTAAGCGCGCGGTATATCACTGATCGTTTTTTGCCTGATAAGGCGGTAGATTTAATGGATGAAGCGGCTTCGGCTTTGCGACTGGAAATTGAATCTGAGCCACAGGAATTAGAAACTTTTGGTGAAGAAATTACCAAGTTAGAAATTGAAAAACAAGCCTTAAAAAAAGAAAAAGACTCGGAAAAACGCCTTAAGGTTATTGCTCGGGAATTAGCCGACATTAAAGAAAAAACCAAGGGTATCCGCGCTAAATGGGATGCGGAAAAAGAATTGATTAATAAAATTAAAGATATTCGTAAAAAAATTGACGAGCTTTATCATCAAACCGAAATTGCCCAGCGTGAAGCGGATTTAGAAAAAGTGGCGGAAATTAAATATGGTAAAATTCCCCAATTTTTAAAAGAGCAAAAATTAATTGAGCAAAAATTAATTAAATTACAAAAAACTCACCATTTCTTAAAAGAGGAAGTTACAGAGGAAGATGTGGCGCGGGTAGTTTCGCGCTGGACAGGAATTCCTGTGATGCGTTTAATTACTGAAGAAGCTAAAAAACTGGAAACTATGGAGGCCACTCTTAATAGGAGAGTTATTGGTCAAGATGATGCAATTTCTGCGATTGCTCGGGCGATTCGTCGGGCTCGTGCTGGAATTTCTGAGGAAGATAAGCCACTGGGATCATTTTTATTTTTGGGACCAACTGGCGTGGGTAAAACCGAAACCGCTCGGGCTTTGGGTGAATTTTTATTTAACGACGAAAAATCTTTGATAAGGTTGGATATGTCAGAATATATGGAGCGTCATACCGTGTCAAAAATTATTGGCTCGCCACCTGGGTATGTGGGCTATGAAGAAGCAGGTCAATTGACTGAAAAGGTTAGACGCAGACCATATTCAATTGTTTTGCTTGATGAAATAGAAAAAGCTCACCCAGAAGTGTTTAATATTTTGCTTCAGATTTTTGAAGATGGCAGGCTTACCGATTCTAAAGGTAGAATGGTGTCTTTTAAAAACACAATTATTATTATGACTTCTAATGTGGGGTCGGATTTTATCAATAAAATGTCGGCGATTGGGTTTTCTGGTCAACAGGATTTTGTGGAACGAGAATCAATGAAAGATAAAATTACTAATTCTTTGCGTGATCAATTCCGCCCAGAATTTTTAAATCGAATTGATGAAGTGGTAATTTTCAATCATTTAAAACAAGATCAAATTAAATTAATTGTAGACTTGGAATTATCTAAAGTGGAAAAACGCTTAAAGTCTAAGGAAATTAGTATTCAAATTTCACAAAAAGCCAAGGAATTTTTGGCTCGAGAAGGGTTTGACGCCAATTTGGGCGCGCGACCATTAAAGCGAGTTATTGCGAGATTAATTTTAGATCCATTGTCAATTAAAATTGTCACCAACGAAATTTCTGAAGGTTCGCGTGTTTTGATTGATGAAAAAGATGGACAAATTATTTTTGAATTGCCAAAACTTTTACCTAAAATAGCCTCTTTAGAAAAGGCTTCGGCTCGAAAGTAATTTAAATGTAATGCCAATTTTAAGGTTAATATTAAATTTAATTGGATCTTTAACGGCTGGCATTATTGGTGCTTTGGTTTTTGTGGTATTTTTATTGCCGTATTTACTTGCCAGTCCCGCGTTTGAAAATTATCAATTTGTTAAAGATTTTAAGCAGGGCAAAATTGTGATTAATCAAACAGATAAGATTTATATTCAGGAAAATTTGGCTTTGGAGCAAGCAATTGAGCGGGTAAAAGGTTCGGTTGTAATGGTTTTAGCTAACCGTTTAACTTCTGGATTAATTGCCACTTCTGATGGTAGTGTAATAACCTTGGCCAGTACAATTGGATCTAGTAGTAGCGCGGATATTTTTTGGAAGGGAGAAAAACAAACCGCTAAGGTTGTAAAAATTGACTGGAAAAATAATTTAGCGTTGTTAAAAATTGATAAAAATAATTTGCAAACAGTAGGTTTGGCTAATAGTGATAGTATAAAATTAGGACAAAAAGTATTCTTAGTGGCGCCAATGGAAAAAACTGGTAACCAATGGTTTGCTAATGAGGGAATTATTAGTCGTCTAGATGCAGATATTTTAATGACCAATATAGCGTCAATGCCAGTCTTAGCTGGTGGACCTTTGTTTAATATGGCAGGGGAGTTGGTGGGACTGAATTTTATTGGTTCTGATGGCAAAATATCTGCCGTATCAGTTGATAAAATTCAGAGTTTATTGGGGCTATAACTCTAATTTGAAATTTGAAATTTACAATTTGAAATCAATTTACAATAGCTAAATTTGAAATATTTAAACTCGATATCTTTTTTCAAATTAGATTATTTAGATATTTCAAATTGATTTCAAATGCACTTGAGAGGAATTTGTTTTCCAAACAAATAGCAAATTGTAAATTTCAAATTATGCTTACTTTTGATGATTTTAAAAAATTAGAAATTAAAATTGGCACGGTTGTTTCGGCCGAAAAAATTGAGGGCGCGGATAAACTTTTAAAGTTAATGTTTGATTTTGGCGGACCAGAGCCGGTACAGATTTTGTCTGGCATTGCCCAGTTTTATGACCCCGCAGTTTTGGTGGGCAAACAGGTGCCGGTTATTGTTAATTTGGAACCGCGCACTCTTAAAGGGTATGTTAGTAATGGTATGATGCTAGCAGTAGTAGTTGATGATAAACCCGTATTACTGCACCCAGACAAAGATGTTCCCACTGGCAGTCCTTTGCGTTAAATAATTTACAAGTGTTAAAATGTGCAAATTTTAAAAACAGTGTTTAATAATTTATCCCGAAGCTAGGTTTTGTATATCGAGAATAAAAAATCCGCGTCCTTAATGGGCGCGGTTTTTGTTGGCTTTGTAATTTGTAGGTATATTTTATAGTCAAGGCAAATAGTTATTTTCCCTGCAATTTGTAGTCGATATGCTTGCAAATCATTTCCACCGTAAAAAGGTTACTGATGTTGGCCAGGTGCGGATCTTTCTCAAACTGGGTGTCTTGACAAGTGAAGTCGGGAAACAATTTATTGCGTTGAATCTTAATTGAAAACTCACGCTCGAGTCGAAAGACAATATCGAGAAAATCAATTGGCTCAGCCCCAAAATCTTTTTGTAAGTTTGAGGTGGGATTGATTTCTTCTTTCTCAATATCAAATACGTCTGCGATCACACTGGATACTCTCTGAAAAATCTCTGTCTGATTTAGCATAGTAAAGTCCTCAAAAAATAGCACACTTCCATACCAAAGTGGGTGGAATTTGAATGTTCTAAATATAACACTATATTAAATATCATTTTTTGCAAGGTGTGCGGGTTTACTTTAAATTGTCCGTTATTTGATTGTTTAGTTAAAATGATTTATTATAATTTAAATAATAAATTTAATTAAAATTGAATATTGATATGAAATTTAATATTTCTGAAGTTTTAAATATAATTTTGTTGTTTTTTTTGTTATTTATCGTTATTTGCTTATTAGGTTTAGTGGTTGAATTTAATGATTTTAAAAAGGATTTTCATAAGGCATATTTTCCTGATTACAATCAAGCAAATTGTTTGGGTTGTCAGCCATTAACTGAAAACTCTATGATGGGCAACGGATACAGTGATTTAACTAAAGTTGATGATGATTTTTTAAATCTTTCAAATTCTCAGTGGGCAAGTCAAGCAGTAGCTTCTTCTAGTTATGGCAGTGAAACTGGAAATAGTGCATGGTCACCTTTAATGGCTACAGGCAAACCAGATGTGGGATTTTATGGGGATAATGGCAAAGCTTGGGCTCCGAAGAATATTTCGGGTAATATAGAAACGCTAACGGCAACTTTTTCTAAGGCTGTATACGCAACTGGGATTAATATTAAAGAGAGTTATGGTAGTGGTGCTATTATAAAGGTAGAAATTGGGAATGACGCAGATTTACAAGTGGTTTGGGATGGCAATGATTTAACTCGTGGATTGAATTATTTTAAGATTAACTTTGAAAAGACAAAATACAAGGTAAATACGGTAAAAATTACATTTGATACTAGTAAAAAATCTCCTAATGAATGGGCGGAAATAGATGCAGTGCAGTTAATTGGGCAATAAGATAAAAAAGTCTCGCATTAGCGGGATTTTTTTTGTAAAAAATAATATCGGAGAATTCTAATTGTTTTTGCCTTGTAAAAATACTTATTATTTATTGCAAAGGATAAGTGATTGATAAACTCATAGCAATGTTCTCATCGCTGACATCGCAGTTTGCCCAAAAATGGCGAACCTCGCTTTGGCGGGTCTCTTTAATGTGCTTTTGTGTGCGATGTGAGTTTAGGTCTATGCCACGGAATAAATAACCTTTATTTTTTGTTCATAGCAATGATTTATGTTGAAAAATTTTACCCAAAAAATATATAATAATAGGTCGAATGATTTAAAGATAAGTGAGATGATTTTTTTAAAATAAATTTTCTAATGTGTCAAAACTTGTTGTAAATATTCTAACATAGTACAATATGTTTATGGAAAATAAAATGAAAAATATTTTGTGGTTTAAGGATTTGGCGATTGAAGATGTGCCACGCGTGGGCGGTAAAAATGCTTCGCTCGGTCAAATGTATAATAATTTAGTATCTCTTGGAGTTAATATTCCCAATGGTTTTGCTACCACTGCTGAGGCGTATTTTTATTTTTTGGATCAGAGTGGTTTAACAGATAAAATTAGTGAAATTTTAAAAGATGTTAATGTTCACGATTTAAAAAGTTTGCAACAAAAGGGTAAAACCGTCAGAGATTTAATTATCAAAGCAACGTTGCCCATAGATTTACAACAAGATATTATTTTGGCTTATCGGCAATTATCGGAATTTTACCAAGATAAAAATACTGATGTGGCGGTGCGGTCATCGGCTACGGCTGAAGATTTGCCCGGAGCTAGTTTTGCTGGCCAGCAGGAAACATTTTTAAATATTACGGGTCCAGAAAATGTTTTAGTGGCCGTAAAAAAATGCTACGCGTCGCTGTTTACGGATAGGGCTATTGCTTACCGGCAAGAAATGGGTTTTGGACACACTAAAGTGGGTTTGTCAGCGGGAATTCAAAAAATGGTAAGGTCAGATGTAGGCGCCTCTGGCGTGATGTTTTCTTGTGACACTGAATCTGGCTTTGCTGATGTGGTGCTAATTAATGCCAGTTTGGGTCTGGGTGAAAATGTTGTTTTGGGACGCGTTGAACCAGATCAATATTATGTATTTGAAACTACTTTAAAAACTGGTCATCGACCAATTGTTGAAAAAAAACTTGGTTCCAAATTAATTAAAATGGTTTATGGTAGCAATCAAAAACAGCCAACCAAAAACATTGCTACTACTAAAAAAGAACGCCAATCATTTGTTTTGTCTGATGATGATATTTTGCAATTAGCTAAGTGGTCAATGTTGGTGGAAAAACATTATCAAAAACCAATGGATATGGAATGGGCGCGCGACGGTCGTGATGGAAAGTTATATATTGTTCAAGCCAGACCAGAAACCGTGCAAAGTAAAAAGAATTTAAATGTACTTGAGGAATACAAGCTACAAATTACCAACTACTCACTACAAACTCTTGCCCAAGGTATGAGTGTGGGTAGCAAAATTGGTTCTGGGCGCGCGCATAAAATTATGTCAGTTAAGGAAATTGGTAGCTTTAAAAAAGGTGAAGTTTTGGTAACTGGAATGACAGATCCCGACTGGGTGCCAGCAATGAAACTGGCTTCGGCCATTATTACAGATCAGGGTGGTAGGACTGCACATGCGGCAATTGTATCGCGTGAATTGGGAATTCCTTGCATTGTGGGAGCGGGTAGTGCCACCAAAACAATCAAATCAGGTGTTGATGTAACGGTGGATTGCTCTGGTGGTGAACATGGAACAGTTTATAAAGGAATAATTCCTTTTAAAATAAATTCTACTGATATTTCAAAAATCCAAAAAACTCAGACCAAAATTTCAATGAATTTGGCTGATCCAAGCCAAGCTTTTAATTTAAGTTTTATTCCCAATGATGGAGTGGGTCTGGCCAGAGAAGAATTTATTATTGCCAATACCATAAAAATTCACCCTAATGCTCTGATAAATTATAAAACCCTAAAACCAGCGCTTAAAAAACAAATTGATGGATTGACGATTGGGTACGAAAATAAAATAGATTTTTATGTAGATAAATTAGCAGAAGGGATTGGTAAAATTGGCGCAGCGTTTTATCCAAAACCAGTAATTGTCAGATTTTCTGATTTTAAAACCAACGAATATCGCGGACTGGTTGGTGGGGATTTATATGAACCAAAAGAAGAAAATCCGATGATTGGTTTTCGGGGCGCCTCGCGTTATTATCACGAAAACTTTAAAGAAGCCTTTATTTTAGAATTAAAGGCGATTAAAAAAGTGCGAGAAGTTTTTGGTATTAAAAATGTGCAGGTGATGGTGCCTTTCTGTCGAACTGTTGATGAGGGTAAAAAGGTAATTGAGCTTATGGCGCAAAATGGTTTGGTGCAAGGAGAAAATGATTTAAAAGTTTTTGTGATGTGTGAAATACCCGCCAATGTTATTTTGGCTCACCAGTTTTTGGAAATTTTTGACGGCTTTTCAATTGGGTCTAATGATTTAACTCAGCTAGCCTTGGGTCTGGACCGTGATAATGCGCAAATTGCTCTAGTGGGCAATGAAAAAAATGAAGCGGTTAAAGAGCTAATCCGCCAAGCTGTGAAAGTTTGCAAACAAATGGGTAGGTATTCGGGAATTTGTGGTCAAGCGCCAAGTGATTTTCCTGATTTTGCCGAATTTTTAATTGAACAAGGCATAGAAAGTATTTCTTTGAATCCAGATTCAATTATTAAGACAATAATGGTTGTTGCCAAGAAAGAGAAACAGTTAAATTACCAATACCCAATTTCCAATTCCCAATAAAATGCTGAATGTTAAAATATAAAAATTGATATTTATTAGTTGGAAATTTTATTAGAAATTAGATATTAGATATTAGATATTAGATATTATGTTTGACATCATTACTTTTGGTTCGGCGACTCAAGATTTAATTTTAAAACCAAAACAGGTTACAGCTTTGCATTATGAAAAATCTGCCACTCAAAAAGAAGTGTGTTTTCCTTTGGGTTCAAAAGTAGACATTGAAGATATTATTTTTAATTCTGGAGGTGGGGGGACTAATACTTCTGCCACATTTGCTTTGCAAGGTTTTAAAACCGCTTTTTGCGGTACGGTTGGGCTGGATGTATCAGGACAAGAAATTATTAATGAGTTAAAAAGATTTAAAATTTACACAGGTTTAATTAAAAAAACCAATCAAAAAAGAACGAATCATTCGGTGGTAATTTTAAATAGCGGTCAAGACCGAACAATTTTGACGTATCGGGGCGCATCGGAACTTATGGATAAAAAAGATATTCCCTTTAAAAAATTAAAAACCAAGTGGTTGTATTTGGCGCCGTTATCAGGGGTGTTATGTGATAATTTTGAGGCTTTGGTAAACTTTGCTTACGATCAAAAAATTAAAATTGCGGTAAATCCCGGCATTGCCCAGCTTTCATTGCAAAATTTTTCTGATATTGTTAAAAAAATTGATGTTTTGATTTTAAATCAGGAAGAAGCGAGTTTTTTAACTAAAATACCTTACGAACAAGAAAAAGAAATTTTCACTAAAATTGATCAAATGCATCCGGGTGTAACGGTTATGACCAAAGGGGGTGAGGGAGTGGTAGTATCGGATGGTAAATATATTTTTGAAGCGGTGCCACCTGCTGATAGGAAAATTGTTGATACTACTGGCGCGGGTGATTCATTTGGGTCTGGCTTTGTCAGTGAGTTTATAAAAACCCAAGATGTTGTGGCGTCTATTCAGCTTGGTATGGCCAATTCCGTTGGGTGTTTATCAGAAATTGGCGCTAAAAACGGATTATTAAAAAAAGGTCAGGAGTTTTTAAGAGTAGATGTAAAAAAAGAGTTTATTTAATAGACTTGCCTCTTAATAAAAAAAGCTTTCTGTTGACACAGAAAGCTTGTGAGATTAGTTGTATTTTATTTTGATAATATCTTTAATGTCTTTGGCAAACCCTTGGATGATTTCTTCAGCTTCGGGGTCAAAGATTTTAAGCTCTGCTAGAAAGGCCCGAAACCCAGTAGTATAGGCATCTGGCTGGTGAGTGCAAGAAAAGGTGAAAGATGGCCGAGTCGGGTAGTTTTTTTCTTGAGCTTTTTGGATGACTTCTTGCTCTGAAAATCCAAAAGTAACCAGCGCGAGAGTTTCTCTGTCTGGTTCTAGGCAAATAATTGCCCATACGTTTTTTTCCATCATAATCATTACTCCATAAATTAAATTTCAAAGAACAACGCAAATTATAATTATCATTAAAAATCTAATATGTCAATATGAAAAACCTAAAATATTATTTTAAAAAAGCGCAGAAAGAGAAATTTGCTATTGGGCAGTTTAATTTTTCGGATTGGTCGCAGGTTAAAGGAATTTTGGCGGGCGCGAAAAATTTGCGTTCTCCAGTGATTTTAGGTACATCTGAAGGTGAAAGTAAATTTGTGGGTTTGCGCCAAGCCGTGGCAATGCGCGATATCTTAAGAAAAGAAACTGGTTTACCAATTTTTTTAAATTTGGATCATGGTAAGTCTTTGGATTATTTAAAAGAAGCGATATTGGCGGGTTACGATATGGTGCATTTTGACGGTTCAAAACTAACTTTAGATGAGAATATAAAAATTTCTAAAAAGGTAGTCGCTTATGCTCATAAAAAGGGGGTGGTGGTAGAGGGTGAAGTAGGGCGGTTTGGCACCGATGCATCGCGTCTTTACACGGAAAAATTCGAAATTAAAGAAGAGGATTTAACTCAACCACAAGAAGTTTTAAAATATTTACTTGCCACTGATGTTGATATTTTAGCGGTCAGTATCGGCACCTTTCACGGTATAGATATTAGCGGTGTTTCGCCAAGATTAAGACTGGACCGCCTAAAAGAAATTGTTAATAACCCAACTACTGGAAAATATGATATTAAAGTGCCCCTAGTTTTGCACGGCGGTTCTGGTACACCAGAGGAAGATATCAAGGCTTCGATAACACTTGGGATTTGTAAGATTAATATAAATACAGATATTCGCTTGGCTTTTGCTAAAAATTTAAAACTCCAGTTAGATACAAATGAAATTGTGCCATATAAATATTTAGCTAAAGCGATTAATGCTGTGCAGATAGTAGTAGAAGAAAAGCTCCGCCTTTTTGGCAGTGAAAACAAGGCCTAGTTTAAATTCCTAATTTCTAATTGACCTAATGCCTAATTAATCACAAATTCCCAATGAAAACCTAGATTACTTAATTTTAAAAACGCTTTGAGATTTAGATATTAAGTTATTGGGACTTGATTAGCCACCCAATAAAATTGGGCGAGCCTCGCCCTTTTGAGTGTGGTTAATTAGAAATTAGATCAATTAGAGATTATTTTTTAGATCGGCTATTTACAATTGAAATTAAATAGAGTAATATTTTAGCAGAGATAGGAAGGGCTTTGTGGCGCGCAAGTATTGATTTGTCATAGGTGAGAGCGATATGCTTGCACCTTCCTATCTTTCTAAGTCTTCTTTAAGAAAGAAGATAATTATGGGGGCTATTGTGCGAAAAATTGCCAAACGCTTCGTACTTTGTCATTGTATGACATAAATAGCCCCCACCTTTTTAATATAAATCTTCTGCAAAATATATAATTTGCAGTCGTAGATTATTTTGCGAAAGTATTATGATTACATTATCAACAAAATTAAGAACCGATTTTGGCAGAAAAACAAAATCAATCAGAAGTAATGGGCAAATTCCAGCGGTGATTTATGGTCCCGGAGTTAAGAATTTTTCTATTGAAGTGGATGAAAAAGAATTTAGAAAGGTTTTTTCTCAAGCTGGAGAAAGTTCGTTAATTGAGCTTTTGGTAGATGGCGTTAAAAAACCAGTTTTGGTAAATCAAATTCAAAAAGATCCAGTTTCTGATAGAATTATTCACATCGATTTTTTTCAAGCTTCTTTAAAGGAAGAGGTAGAGGTTATGGTGCCATTAATATTTGAAGGTGTTGCGCCGGCCGAAAAAGATTTAGGTGGTACATTAAATAAAAATTTCTTGGAAATTGAAGTTAAAGCCTTGCCTCAAAATCTGCCCCACGAAATTAAGGTTGATGTTAGTGGTTTAAAAACTTTTGAAGATCATATTTTGGTTCAAGATTTGATTATTCCTGCCAATGTTACTGTCTTAAAAAAACCTGATGAAGTTGTGGCTCAGGTATTGCCATTGCAAAAAGTGGAAGAAGAATTAGCTACGGAAATTAAAGAAGAGGTGGAAAATGTTGAAAAGGTGGTTAAGGAAAAGAAAGAAGAGGATATAGTGCCAGAAGTTAAAGAATAGTAATTAAATTCAACCCCATTGTGGGGTTGTTTTTTTGTGTAAAAAAACAGATAATTAGCATATGAATACCATTAAAAAATTACTATTATTGATGCTAGTGATCGTGCCTGTTTTTGCATCCGCGCAAGATTTATCTGTGATTTGTCAGCAACTTTCTGATAGCAATACAAGTTGTCAGAATTTGAGTTCGTCTGATTGTCGCGTTCAGCTTGAAAAATGCGCCGATTATTATGACCAGCAATCACTGCAAATTGCCGATGATATTACAAAAACTAAGCAACAAAAAAATACCTTACAAACTCAGATTACGGCTTTGAAAAAAAAGATTACGGGCTTGGAATACCAAATTAGTCAAGGGACTTTAATGGTTAAAGGTTTGAATTTGCAAATTGGTGACACGCAACTTTCTATTGATAAAACCACGGTTAAAATTGAAGATTCACAGCGTCAAATTGCCCAAATTTTATCTGAAATAGATAAGGAAGACAAAAAACCTTCGTTTATAATTTTACTGGAAGGCAATTTAACCGATTTTTTTAGCAATATTGCTTATTTGGAAAACCTAAATTCTCGGGTTTCTGACCTTTTAGATAGTACTCAAAATTTGTCGACTTATCTTAAAACTCAAAAGGTTAAAATGGATACGGAAAAAACCAATTTGCAAAAAACTATCCAAATTCAGAGTCTACAAAAACAGCAAAATGAGCAAAATAAAAAACAGCAAGACGGTTATTTAAAGCTAACTGAAGCTCAATATCAAAAGCAAATTCAGGATAAGCAGGATGCGGATAAAAAGGCTGCTGGCATTAAGGCTAGAATTTTTGATTTATTGGGCGTTTCTAATGCGCCGAATTTTGGTCAGGCTTACGATATTGCCAAATATGTTTCTGGTATTACGGGAGTGAGGGCATCGTTTATTATGGCGGTTTTGACGCAGGAATCGAATTTAGGTAAAAATGTGGGTCAGTGCTATGTTAAAAACACTCAAAATGGCGATGGGGTAAAAATTAAAACCGGGGCATTTTCACCCAAAACTATGAGTCCAGCGCGAGACCTTCCAGTTTTTCTAACATTAATTGATGATATTAATAAGGGTAGGAATTTAGCGCGCGATCCCTTAGCTACACCAGTTTCTTGTGTGGTTTACTATAATGGTAGACCCTATGGTTGGGGTGGAGCAATGGGTCCGGCACAATTTATTCCTTCTACTTGGGTTAATGCTGGTTACGGTCAAAAAGTATCTGATATTACCGGCAAGGTGGCTGATCCGTGGGATATTACCGACGCTTTTTTAGCTAATGGATTATACCTTAAAGCTCTGGGCGCTAAAACCAGTGAATTTAATGCTGCTATGAAATATTATTGTGGCGGTAATTGTTCTAAATACGACCAATTTTATGGCAGGTCTGTAGTAAATATTGCTAATCAATACGAAGCCGATATTGTCGCGATTGGAGGTTGATAAGTTTTTATAAGACTTTTAATGGGCTAGAAATAGCCCATTTTTTGTAATTTTAAATTGCATAAACTATAGATTTTTAGTTTTGACTTTAGTCTTATTTTTTGATAAAATTTGATGTAAGTTTCATAAAATTAAATCTTAAAAATGCAGGATAGATTTATAAAAATTATTAATACAACTTATCGGATTTTAGATTTTTTTCCTGAAAATGATCCTTTGAAAAATAAGGCTAAAGAAAAGGCGTTGGAAATTTTGGAGGGACTAACTTTAATAAACCATTTGCAAAGTTTAAGTTCTTTGCAAGGTTTAATTTCAAAAGAAGATCAGGAAAAATATTTTAAGTTGCTGGACAACATAGAATTGCTGAAAAATTACTTAACTGTTGGTAAAGATTTGGGCTGGCTAGACTCATTAAATTTTGTAATTATTTTCCAAGAATATAAGCTAATAGAGGATTTAATTAAAAAGCAATGTTTGGTTTTTTCTAATTTAAACAAGGTTGTAAAAGATTTTAGTGCGCCAGTCAATAAATTAATCGCTAAAAACAAAAAATCCAAGGGTTTAAATTTTAAATTTAATAAAGCTAGTGGCACTCAAAATCAGCAACCTGTAATCACTGGAAAAAAGAGTTTAATAGTGGGTCAAAATTTACCGTCAGAAAAAATGACGACAAGGCAAGATAAAATTTTAGAAATACTGGGTAAAAACCAAAAAGCTCAAGTTTCAGATTTCATTAAGGAATTGCCCAATATTACCAAACGAACAGTTAGGCGTGATGTAGATGATTTATTAAAAAAGGGAAGAATTATTAGGACTGGGCAATGGAATCAAGTTTTTTACCAGATAAACAAGTTTACTGGTTAGGACATTTCACTTTGTCCTATCTACAGAATAATGTCCTACTGACATATTGATTGCTGAGGCGACAAGAGGATTACCTCTTTATTTTGTCCTATTGTTGTGGTATAATTTAGGCTCAATTCGGGTTAAATGGCTTATTAATAATGGATAATACTAAAGAGAAATTTAGCCTTATTTATGACCAATATATTGAAAAAATATATCGGTTTGTTTACTTAAAGGTTAATTCTCAGCCGATTGCCGAGGATTTAACTTCTAAGGTGTTTTTAAAGGTTTGGGAGGCATATTCTAAGGGGCAGGACATTAAAAATTGGGGAGCATTTTTGTATCAAACCGCCAGAAACACAGTAGTAGATTATTATCGGGAAAAGGGCAATAAGAAGGTGGTTTCTATTGATTATGCCGGGCAGTTGGCTGAAACCAATAATAATCCGCATGAGCAGGCGGTTTTGGGAGCTGATATTGAGGCAATAAAATCAGTTATTTTTACATTAAAACCGGAGTATCAAGACGTTTTAATTTGGTACTATTTAGAAGATATGTCCGCCGAGCAAATTGCTCAAATGCTAGATAAGTCTGCTGGGTCAGTAAGAGTGTTAATCCATAGGGCGTTAGAAGCCTTAAAGGCTAAAATGCCTTAAATTTAAGGCACTGTAACAAATATAAGCCTTTTGCGTCATAATAAGTATGGAAGATAAGCAACTCATTTCTAAACTTAATCAGCTTAAGGCAATTCAACCAAGAAAAGACTGGGTGGTTTTGTCAAAGGCGGAAATTTTAGGAAGTGACGCAAAGGCAAGTAATGTTACCGTGATGCCAACTTACCAGTTTGCGTTTTCAAATATGCTAAATTTGGCGTTTAATAGAAAATTTACTTATTCATTGGCAGTGTTTTTGTTTGTTTTTATGGGATTTTTTGGCCAGTTAAAATACGGTTTAATTACTAATGGTATTCCAGCCAGAGAGTTAAGTGTTGCAGGTAATGTTGAGCAACTTAAATTAAAATCACAAAGTTTAGCTACTGCCGTAATAAGCAAACAAGAAAAAGAAATTTCAGTGGCGATTAAAGATGTTAAAAGTGTTACAGAAAACCTAACAAAGGCAATTGCCAAAGATCCAGCTTCTGTCAAAGCTATAGCTTTGGATGTCACTCAAAATAAAACTTATTTGGATATTTTGGGTGCGCCAGATTTAAAAGAAACTTCTGATTTGTTGTATAAAGTAATTGATGAACAAATGATTATTGATTTGAAAAATACCAGCTTAACCGAAAATCAGAAAAAAGCTTTTGACCGTATTCAAGAATTATATAATAATGGTAAATATTCTGAGGCGCTAGAAAATATATTACTGATAAAATAGTTGCGAGGTTTTTCGCCCTTTGCGTTTTTATCCTAAATAAAAGCTATTTGGGGTAAATCTAATGTAAAGGGTGACAAAGCTCACCTGACCCATATATTAGACAAGTCTATTAATGGGTCTGATGAATATAAAATTTGATGAGTCGCAAGGTTCGTTGTTAATACGTAAAACCGCGAACGAATAATAAATAACTCTCTCATTGTATTTGCTTTCCGATATAAGGAGGGCAGATTCAATGAGAGATAAATATGGTCGACGCGACGAGAAATAAAAGTCAAAATAATTAACTGCCTTATTTTGCATTTTTTGCATTTTAAGGCAAACAAAAAATAATAAAAAAATGAATATTAAAAAAACAATTATCTCAGCCACAGTTGCTTTAACTATGGTTGCAATGATTGCCCCTATGACAGCTGGAGCAGTAACAGTTGCAGAATTACAGGCACAAATTAATGCCTTAAACGCTCAATTGCAATCAGCCTCAAGTGCTGGCGTGCCAGCCGCTTGCGTAGGTGTAACATTTTCAAGGAATTTGAAGGTAGGTTCTACCGGAGCTGATGTAAAATGCTTTCAAGTACTTTTGAATACTCACGGATACGTTCTTGCTAAATCGGGAGCAGGTTCACCTGGCAATGAAACTTCTTACTTTGGTCCAAAAACTTTGGCTTCAGTAAAAGATTGGCAGGTAGCACAAGGATGGGCGCCTGCAAATCAGGTAGGTCCATTGTCACGAGCAAAATTTAATTCATGGTTGACTGGTACATCAACTCCAACTACACCAACAACTCCAACTACTCAAACCCCAACAGGGGCTGGATTGACCGTGTCATTGGCTTCTGATACCCCAGTTTCAAACGCTGTAGTTTCAAACGCTGCATTAGTTCCATTACAGAAAATTACTTTCTTTAACGGAGACAATGCTCAGGTAAAAGTTACCAGCTTAAAACTACACAGAACCGGAGTTTCTGCTGACGCTTCTTTAAACAATGTATATTTGTTTCAAGGTGCTAACAGATTAACCGATTCAGCTAGCGTTTCATCTGGTTTAATCACTTTCAACGATCCAAACGGATTGTTTATGGTGCCTGCTATGGGTTCAGTATCAGTTTCTGTTTACTCTGATTTAGCTGCTAGCGCCGGAGAAACTTTGACCACATCATTGTGGCAAGCTTCCGATGTTGTTTCTAAATCAAGCTCAGTTAATGGAACTTTCCCAATCACAGGAAATTTGATGGCAGTTGCTACAGCTACTTTAGCTGGAGTTAACTTTAACTCTTCAACTACTCCATCAAGCGCAAGCATTAACCCAATGACTAATACAGTTGTTTGGGAAAACTTAACATCTATTACCACACGATCCGTCTGGTTTAAATGGTTAAGATTGCGAGAAATCGGAACTATTAACTACGCTGATTTACAAAACTTCAGATTGTATGTTGATGGTGTAATGGTGGGATCCGCAGTACAAAACTTAGATTCAAATGGATATGTTTCATTTGATTTAACCGCTGCTCCTATTTCATTGCAAACTGGTACTCGTGATATCAAAGTATTGGGAGATGTAATTGGAGGTTCAAACCGAAACTTCACTATGTCATTGAGAGTAGTTGCCGATGCTAACTTTGTAGACAGCCAATATGCTTCAAGCGTATTAGCTCAAGCAAACAGCACAACTTTCTCAGCTCGAACTACTGGTACTCAGACTGTTAACTCTGGAACCATTACAGTTCAAAAAGCTTCTGATTCTCCAGCTGGAAACGTAACCAACTTGGCTTCAAACCAAGTATTGGCAAAATACATTTTCACTGCTGCTGGTGAAAAAGTTAAAATTGATACTTTGACCGCTGCTGTAATTTCTAGCCGATCAACAGTTGGTTGTTTGAGAAACGGTGCATTGTTTGCTAACGGAGTACAAATCGGAAGCACTTCTGACTTATACACCACTACAAACACTACTTGCACCAGCAACACTTCTGCAACTTCAAAAGCTTTCACTTTGGGATCTTCATTGATTGTTGATCCATTAACACCGGTAACTGTTGAAATTCGTGGAGATATCTACGATAACGATGGATCTAACGGTTTAGTTACTGGAGACACTTTGCAAGCTGAATTGCTTGTGGGTTCTGCGAATGGACAAGGACAAATTTCTTTGACCACTTCAAACGTTCCAACAGCAACAACTGTTGCAAATCAAATGACAGTCAAAACTGGAGCTTTGACATTAGCTAAGTACACTGCTTACACTAATGCTAACGCAGTTGCTCCTTTGACAAATATGAAATTGGCCCACTTTACATTAAACAATGACACTGTGGAACCAATTAACTTAACTGCTATCGAAGCTGATTTAAATACAGTTTCAGGATATGCAACTAATTTGTATGTTATGTATGGAACAGAGCAAACACAAAAAATTGCTACTCCAGCAGCTACAAATTCATTCTCAATCTTTAAGCAATTAATGCCAAACACTACCATTGATGTAATGGTGTATACAGACATTAATTCTAGCGCTTCAGGAACTGGTATCGCTTCTGTTGAATTCTGCGGAACCACTGCAAATTCAGCAACAGCAGTTTACACTAACAGTGGAACTACTTGCGCAAACGGAACTTTAGCTGGTCAAACTATCACATTTACTACCGGATCAGTTTCATCTGCAGTAGACGCTGGTACTCCTTTGAACGTAGCAGTTTCAGGAGGTCAATCAGTAGTTGCAGCTAAATACAAAGTTACCGCTTCTAACGATTCTTTCGTAATTCACGAAATGAAATTTAGATTGCCAAGCACAGCAGCTTCTGCAGTTGCTACTAGCGCTTCGTTATATGATGGAGCAACATTGGTTGCCACTCAGCCATTTAACACAACTGGCTCTGTTGCCAACGACACTGCCTTCTTTACTGGTTTAACTATCCCAGTTGCGGCAAATACATATAAGTCATTAAGCGTTTCATTGACATTAGCAACTCCTTACACTGATGGTACGACTATCACCACTGGAAAGAACTTGCAATTGACTATGAAACAGCTTAAAGTTGCCAACAGTCAAGGAGTAGAAACAACTTCTACACCAACTAACGCTGGTAACTATGTTTATGTTTATAAGTCTGTTCCTACTTTCACAGCTTTGCCTTTGACATCACAATCAGCGAACCTTTCAAGCGGTTCTACAACTGATTTGTATAAATTCAAAGTTGCTGCTGATGCAAAGGGACCAATTGCCTTAAAGCAATTGAAATTCAGTATTACAGCAAACGATGCTGGTACTGCTGGAAACCTTTCATTGGGTACATTCAAATTCTTTAGAGGTTCAACTGACATTACTACTTCAGTAACAATCCAAAATACTAGTGCTGCCACTTTGGAAAGCACAAACTCTATTGGTGAAGTTGCTGGTACTGTTGTAATTGTTACTTTTGACACTGAAGAACAAATTTCAGCTGGTAGCTCATATGATTACACTCTAAAAGCTACTCCAGCCGGATTTGTTTACTCTACAACTGGTAGCGACTCTGTCTCAACCAGCTTGTTGGGTGATTCTACCCCAGCTGGCGGATCTGCCGGAGATGCTGCAACATTGTTCTACTTGTCATCAGCTTCTGATACAGGTATTCAAACATTGCACAGCTCAGCTAACGCCGGAGGCGGAAGCACAGCTTCAAACGTAATCTGGTCTGATAACTCAGCTCAGGTTCACAACAATACTATTGGTACATCAACATCAGCAGATTGGTTCAACGGATACTTGATCAACAATTTGCCTCTTGATTCCGCAGGTATTATTGCTCAGTAGTATTGGTTAATTCTGTAAAGTTTTTACAGGTCTAATCTTTACGAAACCAAAAACCCCGCATTGCGGGGTTTTTGGTTGTATGGTAGAATTTTGGTATGAGAATAGAATATAAAATTATTGTCATAGTCTTAATTTCCTTGGTGCTTGGTATGGTAGTGGGATATTTTATCGGTTCAATCTACGAGCGCGGAATTTTAGTGCAAAATTTAAATATGATAAAGCCTATAAGAGAGCACAACCCTGAATATAAATTTATCTCTCCTCTTTTAGCTTATGTTATTCCCAGCGCTGAGCAGTCGGATAATTTAATTTCCTTAAAAAACAACATTTCTAATTTTATTAATGCCAAGAAAGTTAAGGGTGATTTAACTGATGCTTCTTTGTTTTTTTATGATTTAAATCGGGGTCGGTGGATTGGGGTTAATGAACAGCAAAAATATAGTCCAGCTAGTATGCTTAAAGTAGTGATTATGGTTTCTTATTTTAAAAAAGCGGAAACTAATCCTAATATCTTAAATGAATCTCTGGCTTACACAAATACTGTCGATGATTTGATTAAAAAAGATTCATTTAACGCTCTATCAGGTTTAAAAATTAATAAAAGTTATAGTATTTTACAGCTGATAGAAAAAATGATTATTGATTCTGATAATGGTGCTGAAATTTTACTGCTCCAAAATATTGATAAAAGTTCTTTAGATAGTATTTATAGTGTTTTAAATATTGATAATCCAGATGATGCTATTGAAAGCTTTGTAATTTCTCCCAGAACTTATTCATTATTTTTTAGAATTATTTACAGTGCTACGTATTTGAATAGGGAAATGTCGGAAAGGGCATTGGATATTTTATCTAAAACCAATTTTAATGAAGGAATTACCGCTGGTTTGCCAACAAATATTATAACTGCTCATAAATTTGGTGAGTATGTTACAGTTACTGGTAACGAATTAAGAAGTGTGGAACTGCACGATTGTGGTATTGTTTATTATCCAACTAATCCTTATTTTGTGTGCATTATGACAAAGGGTGGGGATATTAATAAATTAAAAGCTGCTATCAAAAATATCTCAAATTTGGTTTACCAAAACTATGGTAGTTTAAAATAGTTAATAGTAATTAAAAAATCGGCGAACGCATATGAGTTCGCCGATTTTTTTGTTCATTCGGGATTGTTTTAATAAGGCAGAGTTTTTAAAAACGCATCTACTTCACTTTTGGCTTCGGGCATCATTTCTAAAAATATTAAAGCTTCTTGTCGAGCTTTTTTGTATTGACCTATTTGGCTATAGGCAAAGGCGATTGAAGCATGGTAGTTGGCAACTTTAGGTTTGCGGGCAATTAATTGAATATAGGTTTCCACTAGTTTTTGGTATTGAGCGGTGTCAGAGTAAGTAGTAACTAATTGGTTCAGAGCTGAAGTAGACTCAATGTCAAAGTTATTGGACTTAGCAGTGTCTAAATCTTGTTTGGCACCCAAAGCATCGCCAAGGTAAATTTTTGAAATTGCTCTAAGAAAGTAGCATATTCCAACTTGCGGATAAATATCAGTGCATCTCTGGGCATTTTTTGCCATACCTTGGTAATTTTGCGCTACCATATCAGTGCGGATTTGTTCGGTAATTAATTCTTGGTGGTCAGGCGCCAGTTTTCTGGCTTTTTGCAAATATTCATTGGCCTCTATAATTAAAGCATTTTTTTTAACGGGGTCCTTTTCTGCATTGGCTTTAACATTGGTAAACCCCCCTAAAAATATCCATAAGCGAGAAAATTGGGGTTGCAATACCACGGCTTCTTTCATTATTTCTATACCACGCACAGCATAGGTTAAATTATTTTCTGGGTTGTTGGTAGAACAAAAATTCATCTGTTGTACATACTGCATACGAATTCGGGCATCTAAAATGCTATGGTCTTTCATAGAGTCTTCCATAATTTTAAAAGCCTTCTGGCATTGTTGGTCTGCCACCAGTAACTGAGCTTTATTAACATTGCCATTAATTTTAAATGGCCAAATATTATATTGCCAAATAAAAATAGCTAATGTAATGCCTGCGCAAATTATTGTTGGCTTTTTCCATTTTCGGAAAAAATTTATTTTATTATGGTTTTTAATGATTTGATCTGGTTTATCTGGTAAATTTGACTGGATTAGGTTCATTGAATATCCAATTATTAGAAAAAATATCAGATAGGTGGCAAAACTGTCAAAACTAAATAAGTTAGCAGAAAAATAGGCAATTAAAGCGGTTTGCAGAAGGTGGGCATCAATGCTAGTTTCCTGATTGAGCGTGGTGTTTTCTGCGCCAGTGCGTCGGATTTTTTGCAGTTGCCAAAATAAGCCAATTAAAAGCGCCAAGTAGGCGGTAATTCCTAATATCCCTGTTTGCACGCCAATGTCAATAAGAATGTTATGGCCCCTATCCCACCAATCACTAACAATACTGCTAACGTATGGTAGTGAAGGGTCGTAGTTTTTGTCAAAGCCAATAGAAAAATTTTCTGGCCCCCATCCTAAAAGTGGTTTTTCTTTAAAGGCCTTAAAGCCAATGCGCCAACCGGAAAATCGCGCATCGTTTAAAAAAAGTTTAACGTTTAACCGTGGATAAACCGCATTTAAAATTTTATTTTGCGCTACAAATGTGGGTGTAACTGGGTGGGTGTTAGCAAAATAAACTAGAAAAAAAGCCATAAGTAATAAAACTCCAGCTGTAATTTTTAAAATTAATAGTTTTTTAGGATAGAAAAAAATAAAGTAGGTGGCACCAATTAGTAGTCCAAGGTATCCAGCGCGACTACCAGTAATTAAAATTACCCAACTAAAAAGCAGTAAAACAAATAGTCCAGCAATTTTTATGGCATTTTCTTGATTAAACCCTAGTGTAAAGGGTTTTTTAATGATAAAAAATATAACCCTAAAAAATAGTAATAAAAGATAAATAGCTAAAAAAGTGGAATTGCCCAGTGTAGATGGTGGGCCACCAATAAAAGTGACAAATATAGTGTTAAAAAAGCCATAGAATTGACAAATAGCAACCAGAGAAACTAATATGCCAATAAAAATTTCAAATATCCAAAGTTTTTGCCAGTCAGATTTTTTAATTATTAAAAAAGTTAAAAGAGAAAATAAAATATAACTGGTAAAATTAATAAATCCACCACCGCGAGCGGGTGACCCCCATAAGCTAAATCTAACATCAACTGAAAATATGGTGGCAATTAAAAACGCCAAAAATAGGCCAGATAAAAGCCAAAAGACTTTATTTTCTTTAATTGCTGGGGTGGTAATTTCTGCGGGTCGATAAAGCCACTGATATAAAAATAATCCCAAAAGCAGAGCTATAATTGAACGAAAAATAATAACCTTGCTCCAGTCTGGCGGAAAAAACCAGGGCTGGGTAGTCAAAATTGGCAAAGCCAAAATCAAGCCAATTGCAGTCAAATAAACCCCCCGCCAAGCATTAAAAATAACATTGTTTTTCATATAGTTTTATGATATATGAATTACTAAAATAACCCATATATCATGCACTCGGTCGTAGTAAATATAATGCGTCATATTTACTACTCCCTCCGTTTATGATATGAATAAATAATCAAAAAATCAATGAAAAAGGTAGTAATTACGAGTGGATTTTTTAATCCTTTACATTTGGGTCATACAAATTTAATGCGTGAAGCTAAAAAGCTAGGAGATTTTTTAGTGGTAATTGTTAACAATGATAATCAGGTTACGGTTAAGGGTAGCGTGCCTTTTATGTCGGAAAAAGAAAGGTTAGAAATTATAGGGGATTTGCGTTACGTTGATGAAGTTTTTTTATCTATCGATCAAGACATTGCGATTGCCAAAAGCTTGGAATTTGTTGCCAAAAAATATGATGATGCTAAACTATTATTTGCGAAAGGTGGAGACAGAAATTTGGATAACCTACCGGAATCAGAAAAATTGGTTTGTCAAAAATTTAATATATCTATAGTTAGTGGAGTGGGTGGTAAAAAAGTTCAGAGTTCTTCTTGGTTGATAGGTAAAACTAAGGAATCTTAAGAAGTCTATAAAAGACTAAAGAAAAGATATGTCAATTTTGCTAATCATTTATTATTCTACGTTGGTTTTTTTGTTAATTTTATGGTTTTTGGTGGCCAGTAAAAAAATAAAAATAATCTTAAATTATCGCACAGTTTTTTTGATTGGCATTATCTTAATGCCATTAGCAATTATTACCAATAGTTCGGTTTTTTTGGTACTAAGTCCAATTTATATGTTATTTGGCTTGGTTAATGTTGACCGATGGGGTCGGAATAAATCGGGGCGAAGTGGTCAAATTATTATGGGTTTGCATAGTTATGGCGATCCAAAAATTCGGGTCTGGAGTCGCAAAGATGCCGTAGTTACAGTTGGCAAATATTGTTCCATTGCTGACAATGTTCGTTTTGTTATTGATGGAAATCATAGTTTGACATTATTTAGCACTTTTCCTTTTTTGGAAAGATTGGGCTGGAAAGAATATGTGCCGGGAAATTACGGCAAAGA
>CALRFZ010000002.1 GCA_943357015.1 Candidatus Staskawiczbacteria bacterium | reverse complement strand
CTTCTTTTTTCAATGTTGCCAATAGCTCTTCAATTCTGGCTGCCTCAACCAAAATTGCATCTTTGATAAATTTAATTCTGGGAACTGGTCGCATATTAAGTGTTTTGTTTAATTTTTGCTGAATACTGTAAACATCATTATTTAATGCCTTAACAGCTAAATCAGTTTTTTCTTCGGGTAAAACAGAAATATATACGCGAGCTTCAATTAAGTTGGCCGTGGCGTCAACGTGGGTTAAGGTAATAATACCGCCAGAAAATTCAAAATCCTGAGCAATTATTTTGCTAATTTCGTGAGCTAAAAGAGAATTGACTTTAGAAAGTCTGTCAGACATAGAATTTTAATTCTGTTAAAAATTTAACAATTGAGTTTACTCTAGCATAAGCTAAGCAAGAAGCAATATGCTTAAAATTATTCTTCTCTGGCAATAGTAATGCCAAAGACTTGCTTAGCGCCGGCGGATTTTAAAGTTTTGGCACATTCTTCCATGGTAGATCCTGTGGTGTAGACATCATCAACTAAAAATATTTTTTTACCACTAATCTGGCGAGAATTTTTTACGGCAAAAGCGTCTTTAAGATTTTGGGCGCGATCTTTGGCGGAAAGCTTCATTTGGGGTAGAGTTTTTCTTATCTTGATCAATGAGTCAAATACTGCTGGGACATTTATTAAATGTCCCAGCTCTTTAGTTAGAATTTGGGTTTGGCTGTAACCGCGAGACTTTTGACCAGAAACTTCCATTGGCACTGGCACTAAAATGCTATTGGCCCAAATTTGTTCAGTATTTTTTTGGGTTATTAGTAAGTGTTCCGTGATTATTTTTGCCAGTGGCTTGGCTAAAGTTTTTATGTAAGGAGAATATTTAAATTGATGGATTAATTTTTTGGTTAAAAATTTTTCTTTGTAGGATAAGGCAGTGTAAATTCCTGCTAGTTTTTTATCTTGGCAACGCTGGCATTTACTATTTTTTTCATTTGGCGCTAGTCGTAGAGGATTTTTATTGCAGAGGCAATAATTATATTGCAAAATTTCTAGTGTGGCTTGGCAATCCTGACACAGTAAAGTTCCTTCAGTTTTACAACCCAAACAAAAAGAAGGGAAGAAAATTTCTAGTAAAAAATTCTTTATTGCCCAGGATAGTGAGTGCACAAACACATTGTGATGCGTTTGTGCACGAACGTCGCAGGCGACACAGGGTTTAATACCCTTTATTTTTGCATTCATTTTATTCACAATACAATATTTTTTAAATAGTGTATAATTAAAGCATAATTTTTAATTTCGAATTTCGAATTTTGAATAAAAATCGAATTTCAGATTTTGTTTATAAAATTGACGCATTATAAATTTATTCGAAATTCAAAATTGGAAATTCAAAATTAAGCTTATGTTTAATCCTTTTAGAATGTTTTTTCCGAAAAAAATGGTGGGGATTGATATTGGCACTTCTTCTATTAAAATAGTGGAAATTTCTCGTTTTGGTCAAGGAAAAACCGTGGAAAATTACGGAGAAATTAAATCCGCATCTTTTTATAAAGAATTAATGGATGCCAATCAAAAAGGCCGGTCTTTGCTTTCCAATGATTTTATTGCCAAAACTATACGCGGGGTTTTGGATGAGGCAAATATTAAAACCAAATCAGCTATTTTTTCTATCCCTGATTTTTCTACTTTTTGCACCTCGTTTGAAATTCCTCAAATGACAGAAAAGGAAATTCCAAATGCAATTTACTTTAACGCTTCCCAGTATATTACCTTGCCAATTTCAGAAGTTACATTAGATTGGTTGGTTGAGCCAAGTTTGCAAAGAGATAAATCTAAACCAATTAAGGTTTTTTTGGTGGCAGTTCCTAATCAGGTTATTCAATCTTACAAAGAAATAGCTCGTTTGGCTGGACTTAAATTATACGCGCTAGAAGCTGAGGCTTTGGGCGTAGCGCGGGCCTTGGTAAAAAACAATAAAAAGTCAATTTGCATAATTGATATTGGCGCGCAAAGTTCTACAATTAATATTGTGGAAAGAGGTTTTTTGAGAAAAAGTTATAGTTTTAATTTTAATAGCGGGCAATTATTAAAATCTGTTGCGCAGGTTTTAGAGGTAGATTTGGCGCAAGCTCAAGACATAATTAATAAAGAGGGATTGTTATTTAAGCGTCAGGATGTCACTAAAGCTTTATACCTTTTAATTGATCCTCTGCTGGCAGATATAAAAAATATTGTTGAGGAATTTTTGCAGGCAGAAAAAAAACCAATTGAAGAAATTTATTTAACTGGTGGCACGGCTAATTTGCCGGGTTTAAAAGAATATTTTTCCGAGAGTTTAAAAAAGACCGTTTTGGCGCCTAATTGTTTTTCCGATTTTTTGTATCCGCCCATACTTGAGGAAACCCTTAAGGATTTAAGTCCAAGTTTTTCTGCCACAATTGGCGTGGCGCTGGGAGGATTGGATGAGTGAATTTATTAAGGTATAATTTATACTAAAGTCCAAATTTAAAATATATAATTCCTAAATTTTAGAAATTAGAAATTAGAAATTAAAAATTCAAAATTTTCTTGATATGGATTCTGGAGCATTTTATCAATTAAAAGATAATCAGTCTCGTTGGCCAAGCGTAATGCTATACCTTGCAATTTTTTTGTTGGCGATTGTGTTTTTAATTTATATAGTATTGGCGCTTAAAGTTAATATAGATACTAAAAAAATTAATGATTTGGATATTAAAGCGCTATTGTATAACACCCCAGAACAAAAAAAAGTTGAGGCTAAAGTTTTAGCTTATAAAAAAAAGATTGATGACGTAAGTCAAATTATTAATAATCATAAAATATCTTTAAATATATTTAACTTTATTGAAAAAAAGACCTTGCCTAGCGTTTGGTTTTCCAATCTTAGTATTTTAGAGGCAAAAAATAATATTAATTTGGGTGGAGAATCGGATAATATGGCAACTTTGAGTAATCAGATTAAAGTTTTGGAAGAAAGTAAAGATTATGTAATCGCAATTTCTGTGTTAAATTCACAAATAACCGAACAGGGGAAAATTAAATTTACTTTAAGTTTGACCTTAAATCCCAAGATTTTTAGCTATTAAATCAAGCTGGTTTGTATGACATTTAATAAAACCTTTTCTACTATTATAATTTTTGTCGTTGCGCTTGTTGTGGCGTTGCTTTTTGTTTTTCCAAAATACAAAGAATCATCTAGTTTGGAAAATAAATTGGCGCAAAATCAGGCAAAGTATGATGCAGATGTTGAATATTATGCCAAAATTGCCAGTTTATCTAAAGATATTGATGATAAAAAGGATCTTTTGGAAAAAATTAATATTGCTTTGCCAACCGATTCTTCTTTGGCGCCGTTAGTCTACTTTTTTCAAAAAAAGGGAGCTGAATCTGGTCTGGTGGTAAAATCGGTGGTTATGACAAAAAATTCTTCTTTAGCTGATAATAAAGAAATTAAAGATATTATTTTTACTTTAAATGTTTTAGGTAATTATCAAGGATTAAAAAACTTTCTAGCCTCACTAGAAACTTCCGCGCGCTTGTTTGAGGTAAACGCTATTGCTTTCAAATCTCCAGTTGCGTCACAAGATGCCAATAAATCAAAAAATCAACAACAGGTATATGACTTTCAACTAGAAGTGGAAACTCATTCTTACTAGCCTACTAGAAATTAAAAATTAGGAATTAGAAATTAGAAACTTAATCACTATGGCTATTGTTTTTATCTCGCCAAAACAAAAACAAAAAACGGTTATTAAAATCATTTTAATATTATTGGTTTTACTTTTAGTGATAGGTTCTTTGGTTATTTTAATTCCTAAGTTTCTAAATGCGACGCCTAGCGCTAAAGTTAAAGTGTCTTTTTCCAAGCCAGATGTTATAATTAATTTGGATATTTTAAATTCTGAAAAAGTTAAAAATTTAAACTTATTTAGTAATTTGGAAACCGAGTTTGTATATGTGGTTAAAAATCAGCAGGGCAAATTAGTTACTGGCAACATTTTAGCTCTCACTCCTTTTGATGCCCAAAATTTACTTGAAGAATCTGGATTTAAAGTAGTTAGTTTAAAAGAAGTAAATATTGGTCGAAGCGAACCCTTTACTTCTTATTACCAATCTAATCTTAAAGCTCCAATTAAGTAATTGATTTAAAAATTACAAAATTATGAAACTTATTCAGGAACTATACGGCAACGGCGTAATTTCCGATCAGAAAAAAAATGAGCTTGTTGCAATTCTAAAAAAATCGATTAAAACCGAGGAGGAAATTATTTTAGAAAATAATATTGTTTCTGAGGCCTCGCTTTTTGAGTTAAAAAGCAAACTGATTAATGTGCCATTAGCTAAAATTGATCAAAAAGGAATCCCTCAAGAGGCGTTGGAGTTAATTTCTGGAGCAGCCGCATCAAACTATAAAATGGTGCCACTATTTAAAAAAGATAAAGTCATTGGAGTGGGTATGGTTTACCCAGAAGACATTGCCAGTCGCAATGCTTTGCAATTTTTAAGTCGTAAGGAAAATTTTGTCTGTGAGGTTTATTTGATTACATTTTCCGATTTACGCGCCATTTTAAAGCAGTATAAAACCTTAGAAATAGAAACGAAAAAAGCTTTACAGGAGATTACGGAAACAGAAGATAAAAAAGAAGTTTTAACAGCTTTAGATCAAAACAGCGTGAGCGATAAATTTGCCGATGAGGCGCCAGTTATTAAAATGGTGTTGGTAATTTTAAGACACGCCATTGAAGGTAATGCTTCTGATATTCATATTGAGCCTAATCGGGATAGATTAAATATTCGTTTTCGGCAAGATGGTATTTTGCATTTAAGTCTTTTTTTGCCATTATCAGTTCACCTTTCAATTGTTTCGCGCATTAAAATTTTAGCTAATTTGAAAATTGATGAAAACAGAATCCCTCAGGACGGTCGTTTTTCAGCCAAGATTAATAATAAAGATATCGATTTTAGAGTGGCAACTTTTCCAATTTTATACGGTGAAAAAGTAGAAATTAGAGTTTTAAACCCAATGGAAGGATTAAAATCATTTGATGATATGGGTTTTTCAGCGCGTAATATAGAAGTTATTCAAAAAGCTCTAAAAATGCCTTATGGATTAATTTTATCGTCGGGACCCACGGGTTCCGGTAAAACTACCACTCTTTATAGTTTGATGCGAATATTAAATCAGGAAAGTGTAAATGTGGTTACCATTGAAGACCCGATTGAGTATTCTATTGCTGGAGTTAATCAATCACAAATTAGAGCCGATATTGGTTATAGTTTTGCTGAAGGTTTGCGTCAAATTTTACGCCAAGACCCCAATATTATTATGGTGGGTGAAATTCGCGACGAAGAAACTGCTAGTCTGGTAATTAACGCGGCTTTAACGGGGCATGTGGTGCTATCAACATTGCACACTAATTCTGCGGTTGGAGTTATTCCAAGATTAATTGATATGGGTGTCAGGCCATTTTTAATTCCCTCAACTTTGCGGGCGGTAATTGCCCAAAGACTAATTAGAACTCTTTGTCCAAAGTGTCGGAAAAAAGTTAATCCCAATGAAAAAGTAAAAAATTATATTATTGGAATTTTAAAAACTTTGCCAGATTTTATTAAAAAAGACTTAAAAGTTTCCAATCCCCTGCAAGTATTTGAAGCGAATGGATGTGATTTTTGTAGTTTTAAAGGATATAAGGGCAGAATGGGGCTTTACGAAGTTTTGCCAATAACTGAAGAATTAATTGAAGTAATTTTAAAAAATCCCGCCGAAAGTGTTATTTTAAAATCTGCCCAAAAACAAGGAATGCTAACTATGGCGCAAGAAGGGGTTTTAAAAGTGCTTGACGGTCAGACCACAATTGCCGAAATTATCCGAGTAACCCAAGAAAATTAAAAATATTTTATTTATTGTTTAAAGCTAGTTTATTGTTTCGAATTTCGATACTGCTAGCGAAGGGAAGCATTTGAAAATATAATTTTCAAATGCTGACCGAGTGACGCAATATATAAATAGTTTTAGCTATGTATATATTCGAATTTCGTATTTAACCATTATGGATTTTCTGCAAAATTTTAAAAAAATCTTAGACATTACTATTAAAGAAAAGGCTTCGGATTTAATTATTTGCGTTGGTCATCCGCCGACAATTAGAATTGTCGGGCAACTAGTGCCAATTCTTTCGGAAAAAATTATTACGCCAGAAATTTCTAAAGGTTTTGCCTTTCATTTAATGGGTGAAACGAGACAAGTAAAATTTTTAGAAACTAAAGAAATGGATTTTTCTTACGACTTTGACGGCAAGGCGAGATTTCGGGTGAATATTTTTTTCCAAAAAGACACTATTAGTTTGGCTTTGCGGTTAATTTCTCCTAAAATTAGAACAATAGAAGAACTGGCTTTGCCGGCCGTATTGCACGAATTTACTAAAAAATCACAAGGTTTGCTACTGGTAACTGGCGCATCTGGGCAAGGAAAATCCACTACCCTATCCGCGCTTTTAGATGAAATAAATCATACTAAGTCCGTGCATATTATTACCATTGAAGACCCAATTGAATTTATTTATCAGGGAGATAGGGCGATAATTGAACAGCGAGAAGTTTTAACTGACACGCACAGTTTTGCCAATGCTTTAAAATCTACTTTTCGGCAAAATCCTGATGTAATTATGGTTGGTGAAATGAGAGATTTAGAAACTATTTCTACGGCAATTACCGCTGCCGAAACTGGCCACTTAGTTTTTGCTACATTGCATACTAATTCAGCGTCTCAGGCTATTAATAGAATGGTTGACGTTTTTCCAGCGGAACAGCAAAATCAAATTCGGTTTCAGTTAGCGTCATCTTTGCTTGGAGTGATATCGCAAAGGCTGGTTCCCAGAATTAGCGGGGGATTTATTCCGGTTTGCGAAGTTATGATTTGCAATAACGCTATTTCAAATTTAATTCGTGAAAATAAAAACCATGAAATACCATCAGTAATTGAAACTTCATCTAAAGAAGGAATGATTTCTTTAAACCGAGCTTTAGGGGATCTGGTCAGGCAAAAAGAAATTTCTTTAAAAAATGCCATTGATTATTCACCCAATCCAGTGGAATTAAAGAATTTGTTTCTTTAAATATTCTTACGAATTACGAATCCATAAGCAAAGTATTCGTAATTCGCCAAGATTCGTAATTCGCAGGAAATTTCTCGCAAGAAATTATGAAATTTAAATATAAGGCGCGAACCTTAGAAGGAAAAATTGAAACTGGAATAATTGAAGCTAATACGAAAGAATTAGCCGTGGTTTTATTGCAAAAATATAATATTTTTGTCACTTCTATAGAACCAGAAAATGTTAAGGGTTCTTTTTTTAAAAATTTTAGTTTTGAGGGTAAGGTTTCAACAAAAGATTTGGCAATATTTTCTCGTCAGTTAGCGGTTATGCTTGAATCTCGCGTGCCAGTCATTCAGAGTCTTGCAAGTCTGGCAATTCAAACGAAAAAAGCTGGCTTTAAAAAAACTATTATTGAGGTTTCGCGTTTGGTGGAAGGTGGAGTGTCTTTATCGGAAGCTTTTAGTCATTTTCCTAAAACTTTCGATAATTTTTATGTTAATTTGATTCGATCTGGAGAATTGTCGGGCAAAATATCTGAAACATTATATTATATTTCAGAACACTTGGAGCGAGAACACGATATTGTTTCTCAGGTCCAGCAGGCAATGATCTATCCTATATTTACCATTTCAATTCTTTTTGTGGTTGTTAATATCATTATTATTTTTTTGTTGCCAAAAATCAAAGAGTTAATTGAGCAATCCACTAGCAGTCCATCAGATTTTACTGCCCTAATGTTGAGCTTTTATGCTTTACTAGGCCAATTTTGGTGGACAATAATTTTAGCGTTATTTATTTGCGCAATTGGTATATTTTTTTATCTTAAAACTGAAGCTGGTAAAAAATTGTACGACAAGTTATCTCTTAAAATACCATTTTTAGGGGACATTTTAAGAAAAGTGTTTTTGGCTAGATTTTGTGGTAATATTTCTACTCTTATGACTTCGGGGATTTCTATTAATAAGGCTTTAAAAATTACGGAAGATACGGTCAATAACACTGTTTATAAAAAAATCATCGGTCAAATAGGGAAACAAGTTTCTGAAGGCGAGAAAATTAGTTCGGTTTTACTGGCCAACCCAGTTTATTTTCCAGCATTTGTGATTCAGATGATTAAAGTGGGTGAAGAAACTGGTAAATTAGATAAGACCCTTATGGAAGTAGTAGCTTTTTATCAAAAGGAAATTAAACGAGCAATAGATTTATTTTTAACTCTTCTAGAGCCGATGTTGATTATATTTTTAGGCGTGATTGTGGGAATTTTGGCTATATCAGTTTTTGCTCCTTTATATGGCGCGCTAGGAAATATATAGGTTAGTTTGTAGTGAGTAGTTTTATTCGTAGTCAGAAGTTAGTAGTTAGTTGTTATTTATCAGCTAGCATAGAGTTATCCACAATTATTTATTGTGTATTGTAGTAATAAATAATATAATAAAGTTAGTTTTGCGTGAGATTGAATGTGGATAAATTTTAAAAGGTCGAGATTTTAGATTTAATAATTAGAAAATGACTTTGGTCATTGAAAAAATAAAAATGAATAAATCAAAAGGTTTTACTATTATTGAGCTTTTAGTTGTGGTTGCTATTATCGCCGTTTTAACGGGTATTGTATTGGTAAATGTCACCTCTTACATCAACAAAGGCAGAGACGCATCGATTAAAGGAAACTTGTCTACTATCTTAACTAACGGTGCAGTTTTTTACGACACTAATTCAACTTACGCTGGTTTTTGTGCAAGTACAAATGTGACAGTTCCTCAGTTAGCTATTGCAGGCGCTGGCGGTGCTTCAACTTGTACACAAAACGGAACTAATACTGCATGGTGCGCTTGCTCAACCTTAAAGGTAACAGCAGGAAATGTTTTCTGTGTTGATTCTACTGGGGTTAAAAAAGAATCAGCTAATACTTGCGCGCTTGCTTGTCCAGCCGCAGGAGCTTGCATTTAGTTTTTGTTTTAGCGATAAATTAAAAAACACTTTTAAAAAAAGTGTTTTTTAATTTATGGGACCTGTGTTATAATTATTCTTATATGATTGATGTGATTTTACTTAATTTTTTAGTATTTTTATTTGGCCTTTGTATTGGCAGTTTTTTAAACTGCGCTATATATAGACTAGAACAAAATCAAAGTTTTTTAGGTGGCAGATCATATTGCCCAGAGTGTAAACATAATTTGGTTTGGTTGGATTTAATTCCAGTCTTAAGTTTTTTATTTTTAAAAGGGCGATGCCAATACTGTTGTAAGAAAATTTCCATACAGTACCCGTTGGTAGAAATATCAGTGGCGATAGTATTTTTACTAATTACCAATTACCAATTACCAATTTTCAATGCGATTGACTTAATAAATCTTGCTTTTTTATTCTATATTGCTAGTTCTTTAATAGTTATTTTTGTCTACGACCTTAAATTTTACCTAATTCCAGATAAAGTGTTATTCCCAGCTATTTTTATTACATTTTTATATCGCATTGTTAACAGTATTTTGATTGGGAATTGGGAATTGGGAATTGGGAATTACTTTCTAGCCGTTGTTATCGCCTCTGGTTTTTTCTTGTTTATTTATTTAATATCCCGTGGTCAGTGGATGGGTTTTGGTGATGTAAAGCTGGCAATTTTGCTGGGATTAACTTTGGGATGTCCCAATATTTTAGTGGGGCTATTTTTAGCTTTCTTTTTAGGTGCTATAATAGGTTTGATATTGATATTTTTTGATAAAAAAGGTCTAAAAAGCGAGGTTCCGTTTGCGCCGTTTTTAATTGTCGGAACATTGATAGCAATGTTGTTTGGCAACCAAATAATTAATTGGTATTCGAGTTTTCTTATTTTTTAAAAAACTTCAATAGATGTCAAATGTTAATTGTCAAATGTCAATTGTCAATTGTCGCCAAAGGGGTTTTACTATTATCGAAATAATGGTGGTTTTAGCTTTAATGACCTCTTTTTTATTAGTTTTAATATCTAATTTCCCTCAAATTAGATTAAATTTATCTTTGTCGCGGACGGTGCACGGTTTTTTGCAAAATACCCGAAAAATCCAAAATACTTCAATGAAGTATAAAGATGCTAATGGTGTTGAGCGACCCATTAGCGGATACGGAGTTTATGTGGATATGTCAGACAATAAAAAATATATTATTTACGCCGATAAATATCCCGGTAATTTTCAGTATGATTTAGGAGATTATTTAGTGTCTGTTATTGATCTTAGTGTTATTGAACCGGGAATTATCATTAAGGAAGTGCAAAATGTGGTTGGCAATAATGTGAGTATAAATTTTACTCCACCGGGACCCACAACTACAATTACCCAATTACAACCAAATCAAAGCAATGTAAATATTATATTTGCGATTGAGGATGATCTGGCCCAAGAAAGAACAGTATCGGTTAATACATCGGGACTGGTGGAAATAAAATAATTGTAATGATTTTAGTTTAATATTGATAATTTAATGCAAGTTAAAAAAAATTTAAACTCTAGCAGGGGATTTACTTTAATTGAAATAATTATTGCAGTGTCAATATTGCTTTTTGGTGTGGTTTTAGTTTATAGCGCGTTTTCAAGTATGACAGCACTAACTTATGGCGTTTCTTCGCGTTTTACCGCGGTTTATTTAGCCTCAGAGGGCCTAGAAATTGTCAGAAACCTGCGTGATAATAATTTTATTGCTATGGCTTCTGATCCAAGTAATGCCGGTATTACTTGGTCGCTGGGTTTGGCGGGCAATCCCTGTGATCGCGGTTGTATAGCCAGCTATAAAACTATTAATACTGGTCAATTGGCACTCTATGACGGTGAATTTTTAGGTTTAAATGCTCAGGGTTTTTACGATTATGATGCTAATAGTACGCCCACAATATTTAAAAGAAAAATTACAATTAGTCCAGTTGAGGGCACCAGTGATATTTTGAAAGTTAATGTGGTGGTACTGTGGAGCTATAATAATCAAGATTTTAATTTTCAGGCTGATGAATATTTGTATAATTGGTTGTAGTGGTGGTAATTGACAATTAACATTTAACAATTGACATTTGACGGCGAACTGGCAACTGGCAAAACTACTCACTACCAACTATTCACTAGTAACTTTTACTAAATTGACAAACGATAAACAAAAAAAATATCAAAAAGGGTTTACTATTATTGAACTGGTGGTGGTTTTGGCTGTATTTTTAATTATTATTGGGGTGGTGGCAGATGTTTTTATTTCTATGGTTTCAAGTGAGCGACGAATTTTGGCTGAACAAGAATTATTAAATCAAACCAGTTTTGCGATAGAATATATGTCTAAGGCAATTCGTATGGCCACTAAGGATGCGAGTGGAAATTGCCTTGGCCAAGCAGGTTATATTTATCTTTTAACGCACTGCGACACTGGTAATATTTGTCACGGAGTTAAATTTATTAATCAGACAGATGGCAATGCTTGTCAGGAATTTTTCTTAGATAGCACTACCGATCCAGCCAAGCCAGCTTTAAAGGAAATTAAAGGTAATGGCACGGCTAAAAATATTTTATCGGATAGACTTGAAATTAAATATGGTAAATTTATAATCAATGGCGATAGTACTTTGGGATTTGCTACAGGTGGTGATTTAATTCAACCAAGGGTAACGGTTTTGTTAGATGTTAAAACTCAGTTAACAGGTCGTCAGCAGGAAAAAATTATTCAAACCACAGTCTCACAGAGAAATTTGAATTTGCCATAGATTAGAATCTCAAATTCAAAATTACAAGTTCCAAAAAAATCCAAAATTTAAAATTTTTAAATTATTTTGAAAATTAAAAATTGTAAAATTAAAAATTCACAGAAGGGGGTTTCTTTGATTATTGTTTTTTTGGTTATGACAGTGATGATTGCAATTGTGCTTTCAATCGGAACAATACTATTTAATGAAATTAAAATAATTGGCGCTATTGGCAATTCAACATCGGCATTTTATTCTGCCGATACTGGGATTGAAAAAACTTCATATTTGGACCGAAAAAAAATTCCTAGTGGTGGCAGTCGAGGTTTTTGCGATATTTGCAATTCTTGCAATCAGGCTGGTGTTAGTCCTGACACTTTTTGCAGTAATTGCGTTGCGACTCCAATTGAAGTTAACGGTTGCGACCTTGCAACTTGCAGAAATTGCTATATTACTTATGACGCTATTGTGGCCGATAAAACTTATACGGTGTACGCTTTGGTAGCTCCAGATCCTTTTAATGCTAATTATTCGGTGTTTACGATAAATTCAAAAGGGTTTTTTCGCCAAACTATAAGGCAAATCGAGGCAAGCTCAACTAGTCAAGTTAATCCATAGACTTGGCAGATGTTAAACGTCTGTAATTTTATATGACAAAAGATCAATCTCATCAAAGAATAAAAAAACTTCGGGATTTAATAAATCATCATCGCTATCTTTATCATGTATTAGATAAGGCTGAAATTTCCGATGAAGCACTAGACTCTCTTAAAAAAGAGCTTTTTGATTTAGAACAAAAGTTTCCCGATTTAATTACTCCCGATTCTCCGACACAAAGAGTTGGTGGCAGACCCCTAGCAGAATTTAAAAAAGTGATACATTATAATCGTATGCTGTCTCTTAATGACGCTTTTTCAAAAGAGGATATGCAAGATTGGCTAGAAAGAATTTTTAAACTATTAACCCCTAATGAACGGGAGCAGGTAGATTTTTATTGTGAGTTAAAAATAGACGGCTTGGCGATTGAACTGGAATATGAAAATGGAGTTTTAAAGACAGGTTCTACCCGTGGCGATGGTTCTATTGGCGAGGATATTACTCAAAATATTAAAACTGTCCAATCCATTCCACTCAGCTTAGGAAAGTTCAAAATTCAAGATTCTAAATTCAAAATTCCGCGAGCTTTTATAGTTCGCGGAGAGGTTTTTATTTCTAAAAAAGAATTCAATGCTATTAATGAAATTCAAAAACAAAAAGGTTTGCCATTATACGCCAATCCCCGCAATATTGCCGCTGGATCGGTTAGACAATTAGACCCTGCAATTACCGCTTCAAGAAATCTAGATTCTTTTGCCTATGATATTATTACCGATGTTAAGGCTGATACCCACGAAAAAAAGCATACCATTTTAAAAGATTTAGGATTTAAAACTAACAATTACAATCAGTATTGCAAAAATTTAGAGGCAGTATTTAATTTTTACCAGCATTGCGGAAAAATCAGGGAAAATTTAGATTATGAAATTGATGGTATGGTAGTGATTATCAACAATAACGCTATTTTTGAAAAGTTAGGAGTAGTAGGTAAGACTCCGCGGGGCGCCGTTGCCTTTAAATTTGCTCAAAATCAAACCACAACTAAGGTTTTAGATATTAAAATTCAAGTGGGTCGCACTGGAGCAATTACGCCGGTGGCAGTTTTACAGCCCGTGTTATTAACTGGTATTACTATTTCTCGCGCTACTTTGCATAACGAAGATGAAATTAATCGGCTTGGAATAAAAATTGGCGATACGGTAATTGTAGGGCGGGCTGGAGATGTAATTCCCGATGTCATAAAAGTTTTACCAGAATTAAGAACGGGCGATGAAAAAAATTTTACTATGCCTCGGGTTTGCCCTAGTTGCAAAACCAAGTTGGAAAAATCTAGTACTGAAGTTTTATTGCGCTGTCCTAATGCAAAATGTTTTGCGCGTCAAAGAAGGAGTTTTTATCATTTTGTTTCCAAAAAAGCTTTTGACATTGATGGCTTGGGGCCAAAAATTATTGACCGACTTTTAGACGAGGGTTTTATTTCTGATTTTGCCGATATTTTTGAATTACAAGAGGGGGATTTGGCGGGCTTGGAAAGATTTGCGGAAAAATCAATTTCAAATTTAATTAATTCAATTAACCAAAAAAAAGTTATAACCCTAGCAAAATTTATTTATTCTTTAGGTATTAGAAATATTGGGGAAGAAACTGCTGTGGATTTGGCGCGTCACTTTGGTAGTTTAAAAGAATTACAAAAGGCTAAATTATCAGATTTTGACGCCATTGCCAATATTGGCCCAATTGTGGCCGAATCGGTTTATGAATGGTTTAATAAAAAAGAAAATCAGGATTTACTAATTAAATTTAATAAACTGGGCATTAAAATTAAAAATTTGGAAAAATTGGCGCAAGGAAAATTAGCAGGCAAAGTATTTATTTTCACTGGTAGTCTAGATAGCATTGAAAGAGAGTTGGCTAAAGAAAAGGTCAGGGATTTAGGGGGTCAAACCACCGAATCAATTTCGGCTAAAGTAGATTTTGTGGTGGCGGGTAAAGAAGCTGGCAGTAAACTAGTTAAAGCTCAAAAATTAGGCGTAAAGATTATAAATGAAAAAGAATTTCTGGGAATGCTAAATTAATTTAAGGACTTTTATAGAATGAATTTTATTGGATATTTTAAAAAATTAGATTGGGTTTTGATTTTTTGCGCCGTGGGCGTGACGGTTTTTGGTTTGATGGCAATTTACAGTTATGGTATTGCTCAGCATAGCTTTTCTGATTTTTATAAACAGTTAGTTTTTTTTGCCGTTGGTTTTAGTGTTATGCTTTTGGTTGGATCTTTTGACTATCGAGTTTTACGTAATAATTCATATTTTATTTTGGTGCTGTATTTTATTTGTTTGGCGCTTTTAATTGGACTACATTTTTTTGCCCCCAATATTAGGGGTACGCGTGGTTGGTATCGCATCGGATTTTTGTCTTTTGATCCGCTGGAACCAGCTAAAATTGTGCTGATAATTTTGTTAGCAAAATATTTTTCTATGCGACACATTGAAATGTATAAATTCCGGCATATTTTTATTTCTGGGGCCTATGTTTTTTTGATGGCCGTTGCCGTATTTATTAAACCAGATTTGGGTGGCACTATGGTGCTTTTGTTAATTTGGCTTGGAATTTTGTTAATTTCTGGCATTAAAGTAAAGCATTTTTTAATTCTTTTGCTGTGTTTTATTTTAACTGCCGGACTTTCGTGGAGTTTTTTACTAAAAGATTATCAAAAAGGCCGAGTGATTTCTTTTATTTTTCCTACTGATGTTTTGGGCGGGTCGTGGAGTCAGGCTCAAACTAAAGTTGCTATTGGGTCGGGTCAAATATTTGGACAGGGAATTGGCGGTGATTCTCAGGTGCAATACGGATTTTTACCAGAACCGCATACAGATTTTATTTTTTCGGCCATTGGGCAAGAGTGGGGTTTTTTAGGTATTACCGTATTATTTTTGCTATATCTTTTACTAGTTTGGCGGGTGCTGGGTATTGCTCTTTTGGCTGAAACTAATTTTCCACGTCTTTTTGCAGTTGGCTTTGCTATTGTGTTGGTTTCGCAATTTGTAATTAATGTTGGTATGAATTTATCTTTTTTACCCGTAGTGGGTTTGTATTTTCCTTTCGCCAGTTACGGCGGATCTGGTTTGATTGGAAACTTTATCAGTATCGGAATTTTACAGAGCATAAAAGCGCGCAGGATTTAAGTTTAGGGTATTGACTTGCAATTTTTGCTTTGGTGGTATTGACTTTTTTTATTAAAAGAATATAATCAGAATAGATAATAAAAAAGTGGCCAACTTATTCTCTTTTCTTTTCAATATTGAAAGCCTTAAAATGGTTAATTTTTAATGCAAATCGACTTTTTGTTTTAATGGAACTATAAATTAAGTACCCTAGAATAACTCAGGGTATTTTGTGTTTTTAAAACTAAAATTTCGAATTTCGAATTTCGAATTTCGAATAAATTTTGAATCATATAATTTGGAAATATTCTGGGTTTCTAAAATTTAAAATTCTGATTTTATTCAAAATTCAAGATTAGTAATTCAAAATTCTCACGCATGGCAGAGATAATACAAAAAGTTAGAAATTTTTCAAAAGCGAAAATTTCTTTTCCTACTCCGCATCTTTTGCAGATGCAACAGGAAACGTGGAATGATTTTACTGAGGTTAGAGTCAAAGAACTTTTTTCTGAAATTTCTCCAATTTTAGATCACACCGGCAAAGAATTTGAGCTTTGGTTTTTAGATTATAATTTTGGCAAACCAAATTATAAAAACGGTTTAGAGGCAAAACGCAATAACGATTCTTTAGAAGTGCCTTTACGGGTTAAAATTAGATTAGTTAATAAAAAAACCAAAGAAGTTAAAGAGCAAGAAGTGTTTTTGGCTGATTTTCCAATGATGACCGAAAGGGGTACCTTTGTGGTTAATGGAGTTGAAAGAGTAGTGGTAAGTCAATTAATCCGTTCTCCGGGAGCTTTTTTTACTGTCAATTCCCGCCGAGGCAAAAACTTTTTTGGAGCTAAAATTATTCCTAATCGCGGAGCTTGGCTTGAATTTGAAACTGAAGAATCTGGTTTTATTGGGGTAAAAATTAATCGTAAACGCAAAGTGCCAGCCACAACTCTATTGATGGCATTAGGACTAGAAAGTGTGGAAAAAGTAGAAAAAGCATTTGCTGATGTAGATACTGGAGATTTAAAATATATTAAAGAAACTTTACGACGCGATACTTGTAAAGATCAAAAAGAGGCGTTAGTGGAAATTTATCGAAGGTTGCGTCCGGGGGATTTGGTGACGGTTGATACCGCTCAAGATTTGATTTTTAATATGTTTTTTAATTTTGATCGTTATGATTTATCAAAAGTTGGACGATGGAAAACTTGGCAAAGACTAACTAACTTAAGCAAAACTGATAAAAATACTAAAACTCACGATATTGAAAAAGAGGAGAGAATTTTAAAGATCGAAGATTTAATTGAAGTCGTCAAAGAAGTAATTAGGCTAAACAATACTCCTGGCGCCAAGGCCGATCAGGTTGATCACCTAGGAAATAGGCGAGTAAGAACCCTGTCTGAACTTTTGCAAAACCGATTGCGAGTGGGTTTGATGCGAATGGAAAGAATTATTAAAGATAAAATGTCTACTTTAGACCCCGCCACTTTAACTGCTATTCAGTTAATTAACCCACGACCACTAATGGCGGTGGTAAAAGAATTTTATACTTCATCGCAATTTTCTCAGTTTATGGATAACGAAAACCCGTTAGCCGAACTTGAACACAAGCGCCGATTAACTACTACCGGTCCGGGTGGATTAACCCGTGAACGTGCTGGATTTGAGGTGCGTGACGTACAACCTTCGCATTATGGCCGAATTTGTCCGATTGAAACTCCCGAAGGTCCTAACGTTGGTTTGGTGGGACATTTAGCTTCATTTGCCAGAGTAAACCCTTATGGGTTTATTGAAGCGCCATATTTTAAAGTTAAAAATGGCAAGATTACCGATGAAATAGATTATTTGTCCGCTCAAGAAGAAGAAAGATATGTAATTGTGCCTGCTTCTTGTCCAATTGATAAAAATGGAAAAATTTTGCCAGAAATTCCACCTGATAAAGTTGAAGCTAGAGTAAAAGGAGAGCCAGCTGAAATTGAAATTTCTAAGGTTGATTATTCTGATGTTTCCAGTAAGCAGTTTATTTCGGCTGCTGCTTCGTTGATTCCATTTTTACAAAACGACGATGCGTCCAGAGCTTTGATGGGTTCAAACATGCAAAGGCAAGCCGTGCCACTATTAAGGCCACAGGCGCCTTTAGTAGGTACTGGCGTGGAAAGAAATGTAGCGCGAGATTCGGGTCAAGTGGTTTTGGCGCGTGCCAACGGAGTAATTAAAGAAGTTGACGCTTCTCATATTTTGGTAACCTATGATATTGCTGGTAAAAAAGTTAACGAAGATTACGAATTGCAGACTTTTGTTAAAACCAACCAATATTCTTGTTTCCATCAAAAACCAATTGTTAAAAAAGGTGAAATTATAAAAAAGGGTGATGTTTTGGCTGATGGAGCTTCTATAGACCAAGGGCGCTTAGCGCTTGGTAGAAATATTTTAGTTTGCTTTTTGCCATTACGCGGAGGCGGTTTTGAGGATTCAATTACAATTTCTGAAAAATTAGTTAAAGAATTTGAATTTACCTCTATTCATATTGAAGACTTTACCTGCGATGTTAGAGAAACAAAGCTGGGGCCAGAAGTTACAACTTCTGATATTCCTAATGTGGGAGAAGAAAAACTTCGTGATTTAGATGAAGAAGGGGTTATTAGAGTGGGTGCCAGCGTTGGACCTAACGATATTTTGGTTGGTAAAATTTCGCCTAAAGGAGAAGCGGAATTAACTCCAGAAGAGCGCCTGCTTCGCGCGATTTTTGGCGATAAAGCTAAAGACGTGAAAGATTCTTCATTAAGAATGGAACACGGTAAGCGTGGAAAAGTTACCAATGTAAAAATCTTTTCACGAGAATTGGGACATAAATTAGAACCCGGAGTAATTAAGAAAATTCAGGTAGAAATTTCTGAAACCCGCCATATTAAAGTGGGAGACAAATTAGTTGGTCGCCACGGAAACAAGGGTGTGGTGTCAAAGATTTTGCAAGAATCAGAAATGCCATTTTTGGCCGACGGAACGCCAGTAGATTTGGTGCTTTCACCATTATCTGTGCCAAGCCGAATGAACATTGGGCAGATTTTAGAAACTCACTTGGGTTGGGCTGCGCATAAATTAAATTATTTGGCCGTTACGCCATCGTTATTGGGTGCCAATAAAGAAGATATTAAAAAGGAATTAAAAGAGGCGGGTTTGCCAGAATCTGGTCAAACAACTCTTTACGATGGACATACAGGTTTGCCATTTCCAAGACCAATTACCGTGGGCTATATGTATATAATGAAATTGATTCATATGGTAGACGATAAAATGCACGCCAGATCAATTGGGCCATATTCTTTAATTACCCAACAACCACTAGGCGGAAAGGCTCAGTTTGGAGGTCAAAGATTTGGAGAGATGGAAGTTTGGGCGCTAGAAGGTTACGGCGCCGCTTACACTTTGCAGGAAATGTTGACTATTAAATCCGACGACGTAGTGGGGAGAGCGACAACTTACGAAAGCATTTTAAAGGGTGAGCCAATTAAAAATCCTAATATTCCAGCTTCGTTTAATTTGCTGGTAGCTGAATTAAAGTCCTTAGGAATGGCAGTGGAAGTAAAAGAAAAGATTAGAGAGATTAAACCGGAGAAAAAGTAAAAAATCAAAAATCAAAAGGTAAAAGTCAGAATTGCAAATCAAAATTAAAAAGTTATCGTTTTATTACGTTTAACTTTTAACCTGAAATTTTGCATTTTGAATTTTAACTTTTGAACTAACATTCATGCGAGTAGTAGATTTAGAATCAATCAGAATAAAATTGGCTTCGCCTGAAGAGATTTTGTCTTGGTCTCACGGTGAAGTTATAAACCCAGAGACCATTAACTACCGGACTCAAAAACCGGAAAAGGATGGGCTTTTTGACGAGCGAATTTTCGGGCCAGATAAAGATTATGAATGCGCCTGCGGAAAGTATAAAAGAATCCGTTACAAAGGCGTGGTTTGTGACCGATGCGGGGTTGAAGTTACTAAATCTTCAGTTAGGCGTGAAAGAATGGGACATATTAAATTGTCTACGCCAGTTTCGCATATTTGGTTTTTGCGCGGAGTGCCAAGTCGTATGGGTTTGGTGTTAAATAAATCTAGCCAGCAATTAGAAAAAGTTATTTACTTTTCTAGTTATATTATTACTAAGGTTAACGATGAGGCGCGTCAAAATATTTTAGATCAGGTTGAGCAGGAATATAAAACTAAAGTTAAAAAAGAAACTACCGAGGCGTCTAAAAACGAACTAAAGAGCGCGCGAGAAAAAGTTAAAGAAGAAGTTTTGTCAATTAAGCAATTGATGATTTTATCTGAAGTTGCCTACAATGAATTATCTTTAAAATACGGAGAAATGTTTGAAGCGGGCACGGGTGCGGAAGTGATTAGGGACTTATTTTCTAAAGTTGATTTGCAAGTCACTACCGATGAATTAGTTAAAGAAAGTCAAGAAGCGCCACCCTTAACCAAAAAGAAGATTTTACGCCGACTGAAACTTTTCCAAGGAATGTTGCGCGCCAAAGTGCGACCAGAATGGATGTTTATTGATGTTTTGCCAATTTTACCACCGGATTTGCGTCCAATGGTTCAGTTAGATGGCGGTCGCTATGCATCTAGCGATTTAAATGATTTGTATCGGCGTGTTATTAACCGCAATAATCGGTTAAAATATTTGCAGGAAATTTCTGCGCCATCGGTTATTGTCAGAAACGAAAAACGAATGTTGCAGGAAGCCGTTGATGCCCTAATTGATAACGAAATGCGTAAGGGCGTAACTACAACCGCCACCACTGGCGGAAAAAGATTGTTAAAATCTTTGGCCGCGATTTTAGCTGGCAAGCAAGGTAGATTCCGACAAAACCTATTGGGTAAGCGCGTGGATTATTCTGGCCGATCGGTAATTACTGTGGGAACCGACTTGCATTTTTCACAATGCGGATTGCCAAAATCTTTGGCTTTAGAAATATTTAAACCGTTTGTGATTAAAAGAATTTTAGATAAAGAATTAGCTTATAATATCAGGGGAGCTTCTAGGTTAATAGAAGAAAAAGTGCCAGAAGTATGGGCAATTTTAGAAGAAATTGTAAAAGATAAAGTGGTACTGCTTAACCGAGCCCCAACCTTACACAGGCTTGGTATTCAGGCTTTCCACCCAGTTTTGACAGAGGGGGACACGATTAAATTGCATCCGTTTGCTTGCGAAGCTTTTAACGCCGACTTTGACGGAGATCAAATGGCTGTTTATTTGCCATTGTCAGATGAGGCGCAAAAAGAAGCGCGAGAAATTATGCTTTCTAGTCTAAATCTTTTAAGGCCTGCTAACGGTATGCCTGTAATTGGGCCTTATCGAGACATTTCTTTGGGTTGTTATTTTTTGTCAAAAATGAAAGAACCTAAAGATCAAAAGGATTTAAAATGGTATTCTAGCGATTCAGAAGCGATTACCGCGCATGAATTTGGCTATTTGGGATTGAATGAAAAAATGAAAGTGCCAAATCCAAAATCAGTAGAGCATGAAATTATTGAAACTTCGGTTGGTAGGTTGATTTTAAACGCCAGTTTGCCTGCTACATATCCTTATGTGAGCAAATTAATTAATAACCCAGCTTTAAAAGCGATGGTTAGGGATATTATTGAAAAGTATCCTGGCAAAGAATCTATTGATGCTTTAGATGCCATTAAAAAATTAGGTTTTGAATATTGTACGCTATCAGGGATTAGTTGGGGTATGGATGATTTAATTGTTCCGGCAGAAAAAGAAGCATTAATGTTAGCTTCAGAAAAAGAAGCAGAGAGAATTGAAAGTCACTACGAAAAAGGTTTACTAAGTCATGAAGAAAAAACTTCACAAAAGATTTTAATTTGGCATACTGCTAAAACCAAACTTGAAGCTTTATTAAAAACCACCTTGCCAGAAGATGGTCCAGTCTTGTCTATTATTAATGCTGGAGCTAGAGGCACATGGGCGCAATTAGTGCAAATGGCTGGTATGAAAGGATTGGTAAATAACCCAGCCGGAGATATCATTGAATTGCCGGTTAAGGCTTCTTTTACCGAAGGGTTTAATGTTTTGGAATATTTTATTTCTACTCACGGAGCTAGAAAAGGAACTGCAGATACCGCGCTAAGAACCTCTTCAGCTGGTTATTTGACTCGTCGATTGGTGGACGTGGCTCACGATATGATTGTGACCGACGAGGATTGTGGTGATAAAAAGGGAGTAACAGCCTTTAGAAAAGATGCTGATTCAATTGAGCAAAATTATGTTTTTAAATTAGTGGGTCGCATATCAATGGAGGATGTGGTTTCAAAAGCCGATAAAAAAGATGTGATTGTTAAAAAGGGTGAAATTATTACTTGGCAACAGGCCAACCAAATTACCAAAGAAGAAATTGAAAAGGTTTTGGTGCGAAGTCCTTTGGCTTGCAGAAGTGCCCGTGGTATTTGTCAAAATTGCTATGGTTGGGATTTGGGCAGAAACGCAATGGTTAAATTGGGTGAAGCGGTGGGAGTGGTGGCTGCTCAAGCCATTGGAGAACCGGGAACTCAGCTGACTTTAAGAACTCATCATTTGGGTGGGGTGGCCGGTGCAGGGGATATTACTCAGGGTTTACCAAGAATTGAAGAAATTTTTGAATCACGAGCGCCAAAAGGAGAAGCAGTTATGACTTTATCGGAAGGTGAGGTGGTCAGAATTGATGAAGAGAAAAAAATTGTTACTATTAAACCATACGGTAAAGATGGCAAAAAAGCTGGCAGTAAAGAATTGACCGTTGATTATCAAATTCCCGGCCGAATTGCAATTTTGGTTAAAGTTGGAGACGAAGTTAAAGAAAATCAGCCGTTGTGTGGAGGAAACCTAGACCTAAAAAAGTTATACAAGTCTTCTGGGCTACAAGAAACTCAAAATTATATTCTAAAAGAAGTGCAAAGAATTTATGCTTCTCAGGGTGTGGATATTCACGACAAGCATGTGGAAGTGATTATTCAAAAAATGTTTTCTCGCATTAGGATTAAAGAAGAGGGTGAATCAACTTGGGTTAGAGGTGAAATTGTTGAGTGGTCGGTATTTACTGAAGAAGTTGAAAGGCTCAGAATTGCCAAAAAAGAAGTACCAGTTGGGTCTCAAATCTTATTGGGAATTTCCGAAGTCGCCTTGGCTTCAGAAAGCTTCTTGTCAGCCGCATCTTTCCAACAAACTTCTCGTGTTTTGATTAAGGCTTCTCTAGAAGGCAAAGAAGATAAATTGCGTGGTTTGAAAGAAAACGTAATTATCGGTAAAATTATTCCAGTTGGAACCGGATTTTATAAGAAATAAAAATTAGGGTCTAGTGTTTAGGGTCTAGGGTCTAGTCAAACCAAAAAACCGCAAAAGCGGTTTTTTGGTTGTGGTAGTTGTGGGTCTATATGTACAGTCTAATATTGACATATAACTATAATATGCTATAATTTTACATAGTAAGAATAGCACTTTTACAACTAACATTACTTGCAAAAAGAGCAGTCATAGCCCCAAGCTATCAATGAATTTGATATTTTAGGGCTATGACTGCCATTTCGGTGGTCTGTGTTTCGGACGATGTCCAAGTGCGGATGTGTCCACAGCTAAGGAGTAGACGATGTCTACTATGTTTTCGATCGGCCAAATGAATCAGCTCGGCGACGCTCTGGAATTGGCGGGTTTCACCCCTGATGAGGTCACAAAGATGAGGAATTTCCCTCAGCTAAAGGATCTCCGAAGGTTGATTAACGGCCAGGCCCAGATCACGATCGTCAAACACATCATCGACATGGACGCCACCCCGTACATCCCCAACAACTGGAAAGTCGAGAGCCACAAGAAAGGCGGACAACTGGAGTGGGATCCCCAAAAGGTTCAACTCTACCTTGCCGCAGGGCAGCAAGGCGGCGAGTGCATCGGGGGCAACGAACTTCGCTTGGTGCTGGAAACCCAATGGGTGTATAACGCCAACCTGCTTGACTACTTGCTTGCCCACCCGGAACTGATTCCGGGAGAGTGGAAGGGCAAGTACGTCTTCTTCTGGGGTACGATTTATCGGCTCTTCGACGGCAATCTGTACGTCCGTTACCTCTACTTCAATGGTAAGTCCTGGAGCTGGGGCTACGTCTGGCTCGGCTATGGCTTTGGCTCCAACTTTCCCGCGGCCGTCGCAGGCAAGTAAAAGTTCTTGTTGCTCAAATCCTTGGATCTCCTTTGACCCTTGGAAACTAAGCCCTTTGAACCGTTTCGTTCACAAAACCCCACTTCTGTCTTCGTACAGCGGTGGGGTTTATGTATAGCACAATTGATTTGTGTTGAGTTGTACTTTTTTTTGGAGAAATTTTATGGTTATTTTGCTGGGTATCTTCATGGGTATATTATTTGGCCTCGCTCTGATTTTAATTATCGTAGAATTAACAAGAGAAAAATGATAAATTATGAAGATGATTATGAGTCAGACTTGGAGTCATTATTTTTTACTGGCGACTAAATCCCTACGCAAGATTGTGTGGGGATTTTTTTAATTTGTAAAATTATACACTTGCGAAAAAGTTGTGGGAGGTGATACAATAGCTATAGACTAGGTATATAAATTGCATAAAAATGGCTAAAAAAGAGAAAGACGAAAAGTTGGAAAAACCAGTTAAAAACGGCAAAGAAAAAAAGAAAGAATATCTTTTAACTTTACACACTAAGCGTTTAATTAAAGCAATAGTGATGTTTTTGTTTGCGATTATTATTATTTTAAGTTTCTTAGATAAGGCTGGTTTGGCAGGTATGTGGTTTACCAAAATTTCTCAGTTTTTAGTGGGAAATTCTGCCTATGCTTTACCATTATTTTTATTGCTTGGCGGGTTAATTTTTTTAAAAACTAAGAAAAAAACCAGTAATCTGGCCCTGATTTTGGCGATTATAATTGCCTTAATTGGTATTGCAGGGGTGTTGGGCGGGCGCGACCTTGCCAATATGAATGGCGGTTGGATAGGTTTTTTATTAGCTAAATTATTGGTTGGGTCGTTTGGAATTTTAGTGGCCAATATTGTTTTTGCAACTACAATAATTATTGGTTTGTTTATCTTTACGCAATCTGTATGGATGCAAATGTTAGAACCAAAAGAAATAATAAAACCAGATCCGCTGAAAAGTTCCGATGCTCCGAATTTTCGCATTAAGGGTATAGAACCAGAAAAAACCGAATTGCCAAAAAAGCAAATTGCAAATGGAAAATGGCAACTGGCTAAAACACTAGAAGCTAAAAGTCAAAAACCAGAAGCAGTGACTTTAATGTCGGCCCAGTCTAAGGGTAAATATTCTTTGCCACCAATTGACCTGTTATCTAAAAATGAAACTTCGCCAACCTCAGGAAACATCAAAGAAAACTCTTTGATTATTAAAAAAACCTTAGAAAATTTTGGTATTCCCGTGGAAATGACCGAAGTCAATGTTGGTCCGACTGTTACCCAGTACGCTTTTAAGCCCGCTGAAGGAGTTAAACTTTCTAAAATCACCACTTTATCAAATAACTTGGCTTTGGCTTTAGCCGCTCACCCAATTAGAATTGAAGCGCCAATTCCGGGTAAATCACTAGTGGGTATTGAAGTACCAAACAAGGTGCGCGCCACAGTGGTATTGCGAAATTTGGTGGCTGATCAACAATATCAGTCATCGGAGTCACCTTTAATGTTGGCGCTTGGCAAAGACGTGTCAGGCTCTCCAACTTATACCGCATTAGAAGAACAGCCTCATATGTTGGTGGCGGGTGCCACTGGAACAGGAAAAACGATTTTTCTAAATTCTTTGATTTTAAGTTTATTATATAAAAGTACGCCAGATCAAATACGATTAATTATGGTTGACCCCAAGCGCGTGGAATTTCAAAATTATAATGATATTCCGCATTTATTGTGTCCGGTTATTAACGATGCCGCTAAAACCATTAATGCTTTGCAATGGTTGGCCCGAGAAATGGAACGCCGATTTGAAGTATTTTCTGAAATTCCAACCCGTAATATTAAAAGTTATAACGCCAATAAAACTGTTATGGCTCAAGGCAAACAAATGCCTTATATTGTGTTAATTGTTGACGAATTAGCTGATTTAATGGCAGCTAAAGGCAAGGAATTAGAAGCTGGTATTGTCAGGTTAGCTCAAATGGCGCGAGCCACTGGTATTCATTTAGTTTTGGCAACTCAAAGACCTTCTGTTGAAGTTATTACCGGATTAATTAAGGCCAATATTAGTTCTAGAATTAGTTTTCAAGTGGCATCACAAATAGATTCACGCACCGTGCTTGATACTTCGGGCGCCGAAAAATTAATAGGTATGGGTGATATGTTGTTTTTGTCGTCAAAAAGCTCTAAGATTACGCGAGTTCAAGGGCCTTACGTTTCAGAAAATGAAGTTAAAAGAGTGACTGATTGGGTGACTGAAATGGGTAAAAAAGTGCAGGAACCTCAGGTAGATTTAATTGAAAGCTTAAAAAACCAACTTGATCAGTCCCAGCAAGAAAAAACCGAGGGTGGAGAAACTTTTTTTGGCGATGACGACCCATTATTTGAAGATGTCAAAAGAATAGTTTTAGAAACCAAAAAAGCTTCAGCGTCATTTTTGCAACGAAGGTTAAGAATTGGATATTCTCGCGCCGCGCGTTTAATTGATATGTTAGAAGACAGGGGTATTGTTGGTGGTGCTGATGGCGCCAAACCGCGTGAAGTTTACGGAGATAACACTACTATAATTCCAAAATCCGAAAGTTTGGAGCCCGGCGGATTAGATGAGTCAGAAGACACTCCGCAGAAAACAGAAGATAATGAGTGGAAAAAAGTGTAGCTGTGAATTTGAAATTTACAATTTGAAATTTGAATTCAATTTGAAATATCAAATTTGAAAATACTAAAACTCGACGAGTTTTCGAATTAAATTATTAAATAATTGAAATATTGAATTCAAATTGTAAATTTCAAATTTCAAATTAACTAATTATGGCCAAAGAAAAAAAAGAGAAAAAGCTGGAAGAAACTAAGCAGGATAAGGCTTTAACATCAGCAATTAACGAAATTAAAGAGCGGTTTGGAGAAGGGTCAATTATGAAATTGTCCGAAAGCAATAAAGTGAATGTGGATGTTATTCCAACGGGTTCTATTGCTATGGATATGGCTTTGGGGGTGGGTGGAATGCCTCGGGGTAGAATTATTGAAATTTATGGAGCGGAGTCTTCTGGTAAAACCACACTGTCTTTGCATATTGTAGCTGAAGCACAAAAAAAGGGCGGAGTGTGTGCTTATATTGATGCCGAGCACGCAATGGACCCTGATTATGCCAAGCGTCTTGGAGTAAATACCGATGACTTGTTAATTTCTCAGCCATCAAGTGGGGAGCAGGCCCTGCAAATTGTAGAAACTTTGGTAAAATCAGAAAATGTGGATGTGGTGGTAGTAGATTCAGTGGCAGCTTTAACTCCACAGCGTGAAATAGAGGGTGAAATTGGCGATCAGCATATGGGTTTACAAGCGCGAATGATGAGTCAAGCCTGTCGGAAATTATCTAGTATTGCGTCAAAATCCAATACGATGATTATATTTATCAACCAAACCCGTATGAAAATTGGTATGGTCTTTGGTAATCCAGAAACCACGCCAGGGGGATTAGCCTTAAAATTTTATGCTTCAGTAAGAGTAAATTTGTCACGCACGGCGCAGATAAAATCTGGCGATGAAATTATTGGTAATCGGGTTAAGGCTAAAGTGGTAAAAAATAAAGTAGCGGCGCCATTTCGGGTAGCTGAATTTGATATTTATTATAACGAAGGCATTTCTAAAGCGGGTGACGCATTGCGGGCAGGGTTGTTGTCGGGCGTAATAAAGCAATCTGGTAATACCTTTATGTTTGATGGAGAAAAAATGGGTGTGGGAACGGAAGTGGCAAAACAGTACCTGAAAGCTCATCCAGAAATCATAGAACGAATAAAAAAGGAAGCTTTAGCTCCATCTGTAACACCAGTAGAGTCGGCAGATGTGGAGAGCTAGTTTAAATGACATTTAGCATTTAGCCATTAACTTTATTGTGTTTGGTCAGAGAATTTTTTAGGTAAAGACGAAAGAATATTGTTTTGTGGATAATAAAACTAAAACAGCCGCAATCTTTTTTGATTATGGCTGTTTTTTATATCAAGATTTAATTAGATATTTACTATTACAACTCTACACCCAATTTTTCTTTGATAACTTTTTTCATTCTATTTAAATCGTTTTTCATCATCATAAACTCATCCTCCATATCGGTCATCCTTTTAAGAAATTTATCAAGTGTGGTTGTGAGAGAATCAATTTTTTGGCTAAATTTTAAATCGAGTGCTTCGATTTTTTCATTAACCGCGCTCAAAATAACGTCCGTTTGATTGTTTAGTAGTTCTTGGATGTCTTTTATATTTAGAGATTTTTCTTTTGTCATAATTTTATATTATTTAGGGATAGGTCTATTCATAATTCTACTCTTTATAAAAATCATGTCAAATTTATAAAAAAACAGTCACAATCTTTTGATTATGGCTGTTTTTTTAGTTCTACAAACTACCAACTAGCGCGGAGTATAAGGCATCATTGCCATTTGTCTAGCTCGTTTAATAGCAGTGGCGACTTTCTTTTGATGGTGACTGCAAAGGCCAGTTTTTTTTCTTGGTTTGATTTTGTAAAAACCGGAAACAAACTTAGCCAACAATTCAATGTCTTTAAAATCTACTTCGTCAATATTTTTTCGGCAAAAATGGCAGAACATAATTTAAAATTAATTTCTAATTTCTAATTTCTAATTTCCAATAAAATGCATAATTTCTAATTATAAAAATTTAGATTTTCATTGGGAATTGGATATTGGTAATTGGAAATTTAGAATGGTATATCTTTTACGTCTATTTCGTCTGATTTTTCTTCGCTGGTGAAACTTTTTGGTTCTTCAATATTAAAGTTTACTGGGGTGTTTTCTTCTATGATTGGTATTTCTTCCTTCGCCACGCCGTAGTTTTGCGCGGAGGCGGGATTTGTTTGTGTTGGCGCAGAGTAGGCTGGTCTTGCATTTTGTCCTGATGATGATCCATTTACTCCACTTGGTCTTGGTCCCAATTGCAAACTTTCGGCAATAATTTCGGTTTTATATTTTTTAATGCCATCAGTACCTTGCCAGCTTGAGGTTTTTATTCGGCCTTCAATTAAGACCATTGCGCCTTTGACTAAAAATCTGGAAGCAATATCGGCGGTTTTTCCAAAACAAACTATGTTATGAAACTCTGCTTCTTGTTTTTTAATGCCCTGAGCGTCAGTGTAAAATCTGTTAGTAGCCATTCCAAATGAAGCTACTTGAAGGCCAGATGGCAAAGACCGCATTTCTGGGTCGCGCGTGACATTGCCAAGAATGAACGCTTTGTTTAAATTCATTTTACGAGTTTGTGGTGAGTAGTTTGTAGTTGGTAGTTTTTTCTTGAATTAAAATATTTTATTCAATTCTACAAACTACTCACTACAATTCTACAAACTATTCGCTAAGAATCTCGTCTAACTTTTTATCAATATCTTCGTCTGCAACGGGTTTTTCATCTTTTATGGCCTTTTCCTTAAATACTTCTGTGTTTTCAGTTTTGGATTTAACCTTAGTTTCATCTACGGCAGGTTTTCTGGTTCGGCGTGCCTTCATAATTTTGGCGGGCATTTTAACAACAATAAAATGACGCAAAATATCAGGTGTTTTTTCTAACTCCGCTTTTAAGGCCTTAATGTCTTTTTCTTCTGCATTAAATTCCAATGTCATAAAAAAACCAGAGCTGTGTTTTTTGATTGGATAAGCCAAGCTTTGAGCAATAGATTTTTCGGATTTTACAATCACGCCACCATTTTTTTGCACAAAATCTTCCACCCCCTTTTTAAGGTTTTCCACTTGTTCAGATACAATATGTGAAGATATAATATAAGTTAATTCGTAAGGTTTCATATTAAAGGATGATGTAGAATATGAAAATATATTTTAATATTCTATGTTATTAAATAGAGCACAAATAAGCAAAGTAATTTATATATTGATATTATAGCAAATATATTTTAAAAATCAAGGCTTTTTCTTTATAATACATATAGTATAATGATTAATTATGATAAATAAGAATATATTTAAATCTTATGATGTGAGAGGAATTTATCCTGACGAACTTGATGATCGGTCGGCTTTTGCTGTGGGTCAGGCCTTTGTTAAATTAACTGGGTGTAAAAATGTGGTTGTTGGATATGATGCTCGCTTATCGTCGCCAGCGTTGTTTTTAGCTTTAACGCGGGGTTTGTTGGCGCAGGGAGTAAAAGTTACCAGTATCGGACAAACGCCAACCGAGGGCCTATATTTTGCCGTTGGCAGTTATGATTTTGATGCTGGAATTATGATTACCGCCAGCCACAATCCCAAGGATTATAATGGTTTTAAAATGATGGTTAAAAATGGTAATGATATTGTTTGGATAAGGGGAAAAGATTTATTATCATTGGTAGTTGAAAATGAGATTAAAACTGATAATTTAAAAATAGAAAATTTAGATATTTGGCCTGATTATATAAAACACATTCTTAAATTTTCTGGAAACATAAAACCTTTTAAAATTGCGGTGGATGCGTCAAATGGTGTTATGGGAAGCGTGATTGAAATGGTAAAAAAACATTTGCCCTGCGAAATTATTCCATTAAATTTTCAGCCCGATGGGAATTTTCCTAATCATTCGCCAAATCCTTTAGAAGAGGGTTCATCAGATCAAATTACTAATATAATCAAAAAAGAAAAAGCTGATTTTGGTTTTATGTTTGACGCCGACGCCGATAGGATTTTTTTGGTGGATGAAAATGGTCAAATGGTTTCTGCGGATATTGTTTTATTGCTTTTGGCCAAATATTTTCTGGTTAAAAATACGGGCAAAGGAATTGCTTATAATTTAATTTGCTCACGGTCTGTGCCAGAATTTATTAAAAAGTGGGGCGGTGTGCCAATTCGCACACAGGTTGGCTTTGTTAATGTGCGAGAAGGCCTGATAAAAAATGGCGGTATTATGGGCGGGGAATTATCCGCGCATTATTGTTTTGCCGATTATTTTTATTGCGACTCTGGTATGATTGCGTTTTTAACATTACTGCAAATTATTTCAGAAGAAAAAAAGCCAGTTTCAGAAATTGTTAAAGGTCTAACAATTTATGCTAAACCATTGCAACTTACTTTTAAAACAGATGATTCAAATGTAGTTTTGGAAAAAATAAAGCAAAAATATATTGATGGCAAGCAAGATTATTTAGATGGCGTGACGGTGGAATATCAAGATTGGTGGTTTAATTTAAGACCATCTAATACCGAACCGGTGATAAAGCTAACTATTGAGGCTAAGACACAGGATTTGCTAAATGAAAAACAAAAAGAATTAAGTGAGTTTATTGGTGTATAATTGGTATGACTAAAAAACAGCCATTTTAATAAATAGGCTGTTTTTTAATCTACCAACTACTCACTACCAACTACCCACTAAAATCTAAACCAATCCCATTTTTTCTTTTACTTCTTTGATGGTTTCTTGAGCAATTGTTAGAGCGCGGGAATGGCCCTGTTTTAAGATTTCTTGAATGTAAACTTCTCTTGTGGCTAGTTCTTTTTGTTTACGCCTGAATGGTTCTAGGTAATTTACCACCACTAAAGCCAGTGATTTTTTAAAGTCGCCATAACCTTTGTCTCTAAATTCATCTTCCAGTTGCTGAGTGGTTTTGCCAGTTAAAAGACTGTAAATAGTTAAAAGATTTGAAATTCCCGGTTTTTTAGTGACATTGTAAATTACATCCTTACCTGAATCGGTTTGCGCCGACAAGATTTTTTTGGTAATGACCTCTGGCTCATCAAATAAAAAAATGCAACTTTTTGGGTCATCGGATTTTGACATTTTCTTTTTAGGGTCGGTCAGACTCATAATTTTTGACCCTTCTTTTAAAATCATTGAAGCGGGTTCACTAAATGTCTGTCCAAATTTTTGATTGAATTTGCGTGATAAAGTTCGCATTAATTCAATGTGTTGTTCTTGATCTTTACCAACTGGTACGGCTTGGCCTTTGTATAAAAGTACATCAGCGGTTTGCAGGACCGGATAATCTAAAAGCCCCGCGTTGATATTGGCTTTAAACTTTTTAGATTTATCTTTGTATTGGGTCATTCGTTCCAATTCGCCAATGGGACAGATGGTATTTAAGAGCCAGCCAAGTTCTGTATGTTCTTTAATTTGCGATTGGACAAAAATAATTGCCTTTTCTGGGTTTAGACCAGCTGAAATATAGGCAATTACGGTTTCTTTGATGGCGTTTTGCAGGTTTTTTGGATCGTAGGGAGTTGTAATGGCGTGCAAGTCAGCAATGAAAAAAACGCATTCGTTATTTTCTTGCAGTGGTATCCACTGTTTTATGGCTCCCAAATAGTTGCCGATATGAAGCTGTGAAGTTGGCTGTATTCCAGATACGATTCTCATAAATTTGAAATTTACAATTTGAAATTTGAAATCAATTTGAATTATTTAAATATTAAAATTTGAAAAAATAATACTAATGTTTACAGTTTCAAATTTAATTATTGTAAATTGATTTCAAATTGTAAATTTCAAATTTCAAATTTATTTACACTTCAATTACCACTGGTAAAATCATTGGCCTTCTTTCGGTTTTGGCAAACAAAAAGTCTCCAATTTTGTTGCGCAATTCGTCTTTGACATAATTCCAATCTGGAGTAGTTGATCCGTGCCCACCAGATCTTTCGGCAATTTCTACCACTTTTTTGCGAGTTTGTTTTAGTAATTCTTTAGATTCTCTAAGGTACACAAATCCTCTGGAAATAATATCTGGCGAACCCTTAACTTTTCCAGTTGCCTTATCAATGATAGTAACAATAACAAACATTCCGTCTTGCGCCAACATTTGTCGGTCACGAAGCACAATTTCCCCAATATCGCCCACGCCAAGTCCGTCTACAAACACGTAATTTGTTGGGACTTTTTCTTTCAAAACTTCTACTTTTTCTTGCCCTGAGCCTGTCGAAGGGTGATTATCAAAAACAATAATTGACCCGTTATCTGGCACCACAACTTTGTGTTTTGGTATACCTATTCCATAGGCAATGCGCGCGCATTCTTTTAACATAAAGTGATTGCCATAAACCGGAATAAAGTAATCGGGTTTTACTTCGTCAAGCATTTGTTTAATACCATCAATATTAGTGTGCCCAGATGCGTGCACGCTAATAATATCGTTGTGATAAACATTATCTGACAGGCGATAAATATTGTCTTTAACACGCTGAACCGTTCTTTCATTACCGGGAATTACTGAAGAAGAAAAAATAATTGTATCTTCTTTTTTAATGGTAATGTATTTGTGGTTGCCGGCAATAATGCGGGGAAGCGCGGCCATTTCTTCGCCTTGCGCGCCTGTACAAATAACAATAACTTTGTTGTCGGGGTATTCGGCAATTTTATCAATGGTAATAATTACGCCGTTTGGAATTTTAATATAGCCAAGTTGGGTGGCAAGCTCAATATTCATTTTCATAGAAAAACCGTCCAGCGCCACTTTTTTGCCGGTATGGTGAGCAAATTCTAAAATTTGTTTTATTCTTTCAATTTGACTAGAAAACGTGGCAATAATTGTCCTACCAGGCGCCCCACCAACTATTTTGGTGATATTAGTCATCATTTCTTGTTCGGTAACAGGAGTTTTGGTGTTGACAGCTCCCAAGGCTTCTAACATTAAAATCGTTGGCCTTTTTAAATTTGCCAATTGATGATAGTGCAAAATATCTCGACCAATCGGATCTTTTTCAATTGTCCAATCACCCGGATGCACAACAGTGCCAACAGGAGTTTCTAAAATTACTCCCACAGCGTCCATAATGGCGTGGTCAATTTGAAAAAACGACAAATTGAAATTTCCCAATGTATGTTTTTCATCTAGAGATTGAATATAGGTAGTTTTTAGTCTTTTGGAACTGCCTTTTTCAAAGTCTTCCATTCGGTGCTTAATCATTTCCATAGTTAAAGGTCGGCCAAGTACTGGCGGATAACCTAGTTTTGCCAATAAAATTGGCGCCGCTCCAATATGGTCTAAATGTCCGTGACTAAAAATGACAGCTTTAATATTTTGTTCTTTGCCTTTTAAATAATCTGTATTAGGAATAACATAGTCAATTCCGGGCATATCTTCTTCAGGAAATTGCAAACCCATATCTAAAAGCACAATATCTTGATTATATTCAAAAACGGTCATATTGCGACCCACTTCTTCGCAACCGCCAAGGGGGATGATTCGTAAAGTATTGGGCTTTGAAGGAGTTAATTCAATTTTTGTTTCATTGACTTGTTGACTACCAATAGTAGCTCGTGGTCTCGGCCGTGAATTTTTAGAACGATTTGTTTTTCGGCTATGACCTCTATTAAAACTTTTATTTTGATTTAAATTCAAAGGACTAGCTCCAATTATATTTGGAGGGTTGCTTTGATTAGACTGAAGTGGTTTGATTATTTGTTTTTCTTCCATAATTTTTTGTTTTTCCCGCTACGCGAGTCGCGTAGGGATTAATGTTAATTTTTTTATATATTTTAATGAATAATGGTGAATTTTTAAATTTTTATAATTTTATAAATAAAAGCTTAAATTTTTAATGTTTAAAACATTACGAAATTAAGAAATTATTTAAAAATTATAAAATTAAAAATTATAAAATTGCTACAGATCGCTTTTGTTAATTTAGTTGTGTGCCCGAGGAGGGACTCGAACCCTCAAGCCTTTCGGCGCGCGCACCTGAAGCGCGTGCGGTTGCCAATTTCGCCACTCGGGCCATTTCTATTTAACCTTTAGAAAATCTAAATTGCTTGGCACTTCTTTGAGTGGTTCTTCAAATCTTAGGGGTGGGACATTTTTATAATTTTCGTTTTTTTGCCAGCCTTCTAGCGTGTAATGGTAGCAGGCTCCTTGTAGTTTTTCAAAAAGAGAGTAATCGCTTTTGCAGTCTGACGCTACCCAGTTAGCCATTTTTAATTCTTCTTTTGATGGGTTAATTGTTATGTGTCCATAGTCTGAAGGAATAACTACTACATCGCCTTTTTTTGCCTGCACAGCATAAACATCGGCTATATTGTCATCGTTAAATTTTTTTTGCATTAAGTAGATTGCTTGCCCCTCTAATACTGTATAAACTTCGCCGTATTTGCCTATGTGGTAATGTCCCTTAGTTTTGACATATTCTTGGCCAAGCATATTAGCGGGAACCACTGTAATATCATAGCGTATTTGGTTTAATTCTTCTATGCCTCGGTACATAAAATATAATGCCATATTTGACGCAGATTTTGCCCATTCTTGGTCGCGTAAAACGCTACGCATATCATTTAAGTATCTTGTATCAGGGTTAAGTTTTGATAAATCAATAGACATATTTTAAATCCCAATACTCAAGGCTCAATAATCAATCAACTTCTAAAAATAATGACTTGAAACTTTTTAGAAATTTGGTAATTAAGATTTGATTGGAAATTGGGTATTGGTAATTAGGAATTTCTGTAAATTATTTCCACGCTCTTTTGGTTTGTATAAACCACTGGGTAATATCAATAAATCGCTTGGCCGGATCTGCAATTTTTCCGTTAGTTATGCCTTGCACATTTTGGGTAACAAAATAAGTAAAATTTGGATTATATAAAAAGAGGGCGGGCGCATCGGCGGTAATTAGATTTTGCAGTTTTTCTAAATCTAATTGTTTTTGATTTTGATTTAGACTTTGTCGGGAATTTTTTAGCAATTTATCTACTTCTTTATTTTCGTAAGCTGAAAGGTTAAGTCCTGGGTCTTGTTTTTGCGATGAATACCAAAATGGGTAAAGGTCGGGTTCCATACCTAAGGTTTCCCCGTAAAGCAAAGCGTCATAACTTCTGTTTTTGATAATTGGTTTTAAATCGGTAATGCTTGTTGCGTTTATTTGGACTGTAATTCCAACTGTTTGCCAGTAGTTTTTTAGGGCGTTGGCTACTTCTAATAGCTGTGGCTGATTGATTGTTGTTAGGGTAAAGGTTAAATTTTGGACGCTTTTTATTGGGGTTGCGCAAAGTTCGTTAAATTTTTTACGAGTTGATGCGCCTGTCTCTCCGGTTGGCTTTAATGCTGGCAAATATTCTTTTTGAAATTCTGTCACAGCGTTTTCAGTGCTTAATCCATATGTACCACTAACATAACCTTGCATCACACTGGAATAATCTTTATTATTTTTTGGTAAGCCCAATAAGCAGTTTTGAAGTTGAGTTACTTCAGTTCCTTTTGATCCAGTTTTTAGGTAACTTTTAAACTGAAAGGCGGGATTTTTGGTGGTAGTTTTTTCTCTTTGGCCATTTTCGTTAAGTTTAAATCCAGTTTTATCTAACAGGGCATTAGCTTTATCTTTATCAAATAAATAAGTGTTTTGGGGCGCCTGATACCCGTAAAAATCTGGCAGAATTGGTGAATTAACTATACTAGATTCAATGCCAGTTTTAAGATTAATATCTTGGTTTAGCTCTTCTTTGTTGACGGCATAAAGTAAAGCCTTTCTGATGTTGCTATCTGAAAAAATACTTGATTTTTGGTTATTTAAAAATACGGCAAAATATCTTGGCAATAAAAGTGAGTAGCGGTTAAATTTTTGACCGCTTAGCCAACCTTGACCAAGTTGCGCTTCTAATTCTTTGATATTTTGGTCTGAATTAGCAACACTAAAACCATTGATTTGGCGTGATTTTGCCAAATTTAATAAATCATTAGAATTTTCAAAAAATTTAAAATCTAAATTGGCAATGAATGAAGTAGTATTATAGTACCTGCGATTTGATTTTAATTGCAAACTTTCTATGTAGCCTGTTTTGGTTTGGTTAAGACTATCAAATGTAAACGGCCCTGATCCAATTGGTTGTAAATTGTAGAGTGAAAGAATGAAATTCTCTGGGGAAATATTTTCCCAAATATGTTTGGGAATGATTTTTAAGGTGCAGTTTTCCAAAAACGAATTATATGGCTGTTTTAGGGTTAAAGAAAATGATTTGTCTGATAGTTTTTCTGTTGTTACGTCTATCCAATTGGCGCGCAAGGGGCTTTTGTAGTCGGAATTTTGTATGGTTTTGATGGTAAAAATCACATCATCGGAGGTTAGTGGTTTTGAGTCGTGCCAAAAAATATTATTTTTAAGGGTAAAAGTGTAAGTTTTTCCATCTTTGGAAATTGTGTATTGATCTGCTAGATCATTGACGATATTACCCTGTTTATCGTAAGTCATTAAGCCAGAAAATATCAGTTCAATCAGAGACCTATCTGTATCGTTAGTTTCTCCGTATATGGGATTGATAAATCTTGGCTGACCCACAACGCCTTCTGTAAAGGTTTTTCCTAGCGCTGGCACAATTTTAGTGTGATTAAAATAAAAATTGCTAATTAAAAAAATAAAAGATCCAACCGCGAGTATAAAAAATATTAAAAGAGTTAGTCTCTCACTTTTTTTTAGTACTTTAAAAATTTGTTTCCATTGAGAAAAACTAGGAAATTTCAATAAAGTTTGTAGTGAGTAGTTTGTAGTGAGTAGAATTGAATAAACTATTTTAATTCAAGAAAAATCTACCAACTACTCACTACCAACTAGCCACTATTTTATACTAGGAGATTAGCAATACCTAAAGCAATAAAGAGTCCAGCTATGACAATTGTAGCATAGTAGATTTTTTTTTGTATACCACGCCTTTGGGAGTAAAATTCGCCTCCGCCCCCGCCTCCAAAGCCAGACCCAAGCGCCGTGCCACGCTGTTGGATAGCAATTAAAATAATTAAGGTTACTGACACTCCAATTTGCGTAAAAAATAAAATTTGTTGAATGGATACCATTTTAAAAAATGAATTTTGAATTTAGTATCTGGTAGCATGAATATAAAAATGAATTGATAATTTTATCACATTCTCTATTTTATATTTCATTCTAGCTTCAAGATACAAGATTCTAGATTCTAAGTTTAATCCCTAATCTTTAGTACTGAATTGCTTAATAAAATGTTAATTGTCCAAACAATTATAGTAGTCCAAATTAAAGGTAGTAGTAATGGCGCGCTAAATTCTTGAAAAATAACATCTAGAATCCAAATTAACCCCATATTGATTATAAAGCTAAAAAGTCCTAAAGAAATAATTTGCAAAGGTAGGGTAATAATGCTTAATATTGGTTTTGCAAAGTAGTTAAGTAATCCCAGTATTATGCCAAGCAAAATAAAAAGTTGCCACTGGGTATTAATGGCCAGTCCAAAAAAATTTGAATTAGGCACGGCTTTAACAAAAACTCCAGCCACAAATAAAGTTGAGAGCCAAAGCCCTAATCCGGCACTAATTATATAAGACAGAAGACTTTTCATCAGTTTAATACTAGCAAGGTTTGGCAAAAATATCAAGGTGATGGGTAAAAAATAAATAATCCTACGAATTACAAATTTTGGCGAATTACGAATGCGCATTCTTAGGTAACAGATATTTTTTTCTCAGGTTTCTATGGTAGTTGATGGCAAATCGGTGAGCCTCATCATCTAGGTATGTAATTAAATTATAAATATCTTGTGGTAGCTTATTTAAGGGAATTTTTTTTGCTTTTCCCGTCATAGATTTAGCCGTGGCGGGTCCTTGAATAATTAATTCTTTTTTACCTTTGGCAATGGAAATTATTTTAATGTTTTTAGCGTACTTGCCAAAATCGACGGCCGTTGGTTTTGGTAAATTTTGGTTCTTGCTTTTTATTCCCACATTTAATTGTGAAATTCCGCCATCAATGAGCATAACTTCTGGATAGGCCCATTCTGGGTGCATTAATCTTCTGGTTAAGATTTCCTTTAGCATAGCAGTGTCATTGGGTTTATTTTCCATTTTAATGCGAAATTTTTTGTACTGGCTTTTATTGGGCGCGCCATTTACAAATACTGCCATTGATCCTACGGCCAGCGCGCCACCAATATTAGAAATATCGTAACATTCTATTTTTGAAATCGGCGTTTTAATTTCTAAAATTTCTTGCAATAATTTTTCCGTTTTTTGCCATTTTTTCTCCGCTAGCTTTTGACTTTTAACTTCTGAATTTTGATTTTCAATCACCTGCGTATGCGCCATAATTTTTTCTAAAGCTGTAATTTTATCGCGGATTTTTAAGGCTTCTTCAAATTTATTCTGTTTTGAAGCTAAGGCCATTTCTTTTTTTAAAGCGTAAAGGGCGGTTTTACTTTTTCCTTGCAAAATTAGGGTCAGTTTTTTAATATTTTTTTTGTATGCGTTAAAATCCGGCTTTGGTCCGGGGCAAAGGTCTAGGTGGCACCAAGTACATTTTTTGTCAGAATGTTTATTGGTGGTGTAATAAGGAAAGACCTTACGCAAAAATTTTAAAGTTTTTTTTAGGGCGTTTCCTTCAGTAAATGGGCCAATGTATAAAGCTTTTAGATCTTTTCTTTGGTGACCGATATATACTATTGGACATTTTTTATTGGCGACTACCACATAAAAATAATTTTTGTCATCGCGCCAGACAGAATTAAATTTGGGCTGGTGTTTTTTAATTAATTGAGCTTCAAGTACTAAAGCCTCAATTTCTGAATTGGTATTAATAAAGTCAATTTTACTGACCCTGTGAATATATAAATTGTCTTTATAATTTGGCTGGAAGAAATGATTTTTCACTCGGTCCTTGATGTTTATGGCTTTGCCGATGTAGATAGGATCTAGGGGATAGGGTCTAGCGTCTATAGATTTTTCATAAAACAAATACACTCCTGTGGTTTTGGGTAGATTATCTAAATATTTTTTTATTCCTGTATTCATAGCTACATTTAAACCTTAAATAATAGATTTAGCAATATAACGCTGTACATTAAGATAGGGTTGTTTACACTTTTGCGAAATTGCACTTGCGTGTAATAGAAAAACTCGGGACAATGA
>CALRFZ010000001.1 GCA_943357015.1 Candidatus Staskawiczbacteria bacterium | reverse complement strand
TGTATAACCCCACCCACTTCTGGACTTTTCGATTGGATTAAAAATAACTGGTCGGCTTTCTTGCCATTGTATCATAAATTGTACTGGAGAGAGTTTGTTTTGGAAAGCAAAGTGCACTCGCTTGGTGTTGTAAAAAATCAGATAATCCATTAGGTCTCGGTTAAAAACATTAGGATCTTTTAAATCTTGGATATGCCAATCAATCCAATCATCTTGAATGGTGCGATTGAATCGTTCCACGTGAGCATTCATTTTGGGTGTGCGAGGATAAGTGTGGTAGTGAGTTAAATGAAGTTCTCTCAGTTTTTCTGAAAAATGTTTTTTAAATTCCGAACCGTTATCGGTCAGTACCCAAAGAAAATTAAACGAATAAGGAAAAGCTTTCTGACAAAGACCAAAAAACTCCTCGGCGGCTTTGGACGCATGACTGGTAGTGGCCCAAGCAAAAGAAAATCGATTGTAAATATCTTCAAAAGTAATAATGTAGCGACGCGTGCCGTCGATGAATTTTTCAATGGTGTCTAGGGCAATCAGGTGGCCCGGATACTCGGGGCGCAGGTGTTTTGGCTTGCGGAGAACCTTTTTTCGATTGGCTTTTTTAATCTTGCCAAAATAAGATACATGCTGTGGGAATATGCGCATCTTTTCAGGGTCATCGGCGATGATGCGGGTGATGGTGGCAGAGCTGGGACATATGAGGTTTTGCTCTTTGCAAAACACCTGCAATAAAGGAAAAATCTTTTCTGGCCCAAGGTTAGGGCAAACTGGATTGCGACGGATTTGTTTGATCTTTTGACGAATTTCAAACGGCCAGATTCTCTTTCTTTTTGTTTTGGGTGTAGTTTTCTTTTCGTTGAGAGCTTCGGGCTTTTTACCCCCTTTATTGAATTTACTTTGCCACTCAAACAAGGTTGATCTTTTTACTCCAAAGGCATCTATTGTTGCCTTTAAGCCATGATTTTCCCAAAATACGAGTGCTTTAAATTTCTTTTGTGCTTTTTGTGTAATCATATACTGCCATCTTACCCCATCTTGGTAGGCAGTGATAAATCCTTTGACACCTTTGTACTTACAATGAATTTTGTGAAAAAACGGCATACTATTTTGGCCTCAAAGAGTCCAAGATGTATGTGAGGTTATGCACCCTTATAGCTTAATAATTGGGATTTGGGAAGCATAGTTACCAACAGCTGGCTAAATAAGAAATCTTTAACTTTCAGCATATAATTTTAAGACCCTTTCTTTAACTGTGCGAGTATTACCATGCTTAAGTAGGCCGATATAAGAACTCAAGGTCTTTGAATTTCTGTTTTCCTTAATCCGCTTTAGTATCCTATTTTTTGTCCGATTCCTGATAGTTTTATGGTTTGGGAAATTCACCCACCCCAGAAAATCTACACCGGAATATAGTGTCTTAATGTAGATTTTATCGGGGTGCAAGGTTAGGCTCAAATTATTTTGCAAAAAATTACTGATAGCCGGAATTATTTCGTTCAAATAACTTTTATTCTCTGACAAAATCACAAAATCGTCCGCATATCTGATATAGTATTTTACTTTCAGTTTGTGCTTCACAAATTGGTCAAACTCATTCATATACACGTTAGCAAAAAGCTGTGAGGTTAAATTCCCCAGCGGTAAACCCACACCCGCTTTGCCTGAATTAAAACTGATAATTATCTCCCGTAAAAGATTTATAATGTCTCTGTCTGGAATACACTCTTCGAGAATTTTTGATAGTGTTTGGTGGCTGATTGAGTGAAAGAATTTTTTAATATCACACTTTAACACCCAAGATGTCCTTGTTTTATTTCTACTGACTTTGCCATAAAAATAGGTGAACCTTTCAAGCGCCCTATGAGTTCCTTTTTCATCACGGCAGGAAAAAGAATCTGATATGAATTTTTGGTCAAAGAAAGGATACAATATTCTATACACAGCGTGATGCAAAAGCCTGTCCCGGACGCTGGCTTTATTTATAATCCTAGGCTTTGGGTCGGAGATATTAAATTCCTCATATCCTCCGTGGCTGTATGTTTTGTTGGACAAATCATAATGAAGTGATAGTATGTTATCCATTAGGTTCATATAGAACTCTTGGACGTCTTTCTTGTTTCGTTTACCCCTGATAAACTCCTCCCACGCCAAAAGCAGGTTTAACATACCAATTAAATCTTCAAATTTATGGTCCAGTCTAATTTTCATAAAAACGTTTCCTCTAACCCCCCCCCAGCCAGCCTTTTGGTTTGAGCATAATCCAAAAGTTGGTTTTGATTTACAAACTGTGGCATGAAATCCTGCCCAATTTCTCAAGAGATTCACGCCACACCCTTGGACAAAAAATTGATGGCTTGTTTTTAGAAGTCATAGAAAATGTCATAAAAGCCGGGTACTCTGATAAAGCAGAAAAAGAGATTTTTCTGAAACGTGCCTCTGTTAAATTAGACTTGCTCAAATTTTTCCTGCAGGTTGCCTGGGAGATTCGATCGCTGGACGATAAAAAATATATCAATCTTTCTGAAAAATTACTTGAAGTGGGGAAAATGCTCGGAGGTTGGATTAAATCTGTTAAGTAAAACTCCGCCCTTTTGAAGCGGAGAAATAAAGAGAGTTGCGCGGGAGAACGAACACGAAGCGATTGTTGCTGTTCCAGATGTTGTCCGGGTTGTCATAGTTCGTGTTGAGCCACAGATCGTTGTCATTGTGTTCGACGTTGAACACGTTGAGATCGCCGTCCGAGTCGGTAATGTATAAAGCGTCTCCCCCTGCCACCACCCCTCGAATACTCTCAGGGCTGAATTGATTCGGTATCTTTTATACCCTAACGCTTTACACCAAGTATCTTCATTTTTTACTAATCAGGTATGACGCTCAAAGAAGCCGTAACCGCCTTGATTCTGCATAGTCCTGAAATATAGAATTCGGCTGCCTGAAGCCGTAACCGCAGACTTGATAATAGCCTACTATCCGATTTATATACTATCATATTGATTTAAAAAAAGAACCCCTCTTTGCAATTTCCGTTTGCATTGAGGGGTTTGTTGTTTCCGAGTTTCAAGGAACCAAATGTCCAATAAAGGGCAGAAGATCCAAGAGACCAAGAGCAACCTGAAGCTACTTGCGCGGGAGAACGAACACGAAGCGATCGCTGCCGCGCCAGAGGCCGTCCGGGTAGTCATAGAACGTGTAGAGCCACAGAACGCTGCCATCGTGCGCGACGTGGAACACGCGGAGATCGCCGTCCGAGACGGTAAACGACTCCATGCCGATAAGCAACCACTCGTCTTTCGGCTGATCCTTGTACTGCAGACGCAGTTGGGGACCGACTTCGTTTGGGCAGAGCTCGAGGCCACGCTTTTTGGCGGCCGCGTAGATGTCTTTGAGCGTAGCTCCGTCCTTGAAGCCCAAGTCCTCGACACTGACGACGACGAGGTCCACATCCATCTTTTCGGTAGCCACGCTGAAGGCGGGTTTGCCGAGGATGTCGTTGGCCCAGTCACTAATACGCATGCCCTTGTCCTTCATGGCCTGACGAAGGCCGTCGGTGTTCAGTCCCGTACCGATGGTGATCCGCTTCCAGACCTTAGGGTCGGAAGGAATCTCGGCCAAGACTTGGAGGACCTGCTGGAGCCGTTTGGGGTTTTCGATCCACCCCTGTTTCTGCTCCTTGGACATCTCAGGAAGGCACTCGGCGATACGAGACACGAGCTTGGCGTCTTGAGACATGGCGGTTTTTCCTTTCGTTAGGGTTTCGCCAGTTTTGCTTGACCACGAAATGTAGTCACAGCAATAAATCAATAATAAGTTACGGACTTATTGCTGTGACTAGTTTTTAAAAATAAAAGAGCTTCCCATTTCAGAAAAATCTACTTTGGGTAAATTACTCTGAAATGGGGCCGCGAATCAGTATGGTTAACTGACCGCGGCCTTTGGAAAATGCAAGAAGAGCTTGTTGCGATGGTTCCAAGAAACCAAGTGCTCAACAGAGAGCACAGATTCCAAGTTACCAGAGACAACTTGAAGATCACTTGCGCGGGAGAACGAACACGAAGCGATCGTTGCTGAACCAGAGGAGGCCCGGGTAGTCATAGTGCGTGCTGAGCCACAGATCGCTGACATTGTGTTCGACGTAGAACACGTAGAGACCGCCGTCCGAGTCGGTAATCGGCTCCATGCCGATCACGAGCCACTCACCGTTGGGTTGGTCTTCGTACTGCAAGCGCAGTTCAGGACCAACCTGGTTCGGGCAAAGCTGGAGACCCTTCTCCTTGGCCCGATCGTAGATGTCCTTCAGCTTGGCTCCGTTCTTGAAACCAAGTTCGGCGACACTGACCACGACGAGATCGAGTTCGGTTTCTTCCGTGACGACGGCGAACGCGGGTTTGCCGAGGATGTCGTTGGCGTAGTCGCCGATGTCCATCTTCTTGCTACCCACCTTCTTGCCTTTGATGGTTTTGCGATAGCCATCGGCATCGATGCCCGTACGGAGCTTCAGGGTCTTCCAGATCTTGAACTCGGTGGCAGAACCGTTGACCGGAGGAACGAGACCCGAAAGGAGCTTTTGGAGCGCCTTGGGGTTCTCGATCCAATTCTGCATGATGTCTTCCGGAACTTCCGGGAGATTCTGCAGAATCGTGGCCGTGAACTTGTTGGTCTGAGTCTGGATACTCATGGCGTTTTCTCCTTTTGGGTTTTCGCCAATCTCTTGCTTGACATACCAAATTGGCAGTCACAGCCAGAAAACAATACTTTATTCTATTGCCTTTTGGCTATGACTGCTCTTTTGCAAGTAATTTTAAGCTATAAAAGTGCTATTTTCACTATGTTCTAATTATAGCATATTATAGGTATATGTCAAGGGTTTTGGGGTTTTGTCAAGGGCACCCTATTTTACCCCTATTTTTATCACTTTTTGCCTCAAAAATCGATGAAAAAAGTTATCAACTGATGGGGGCTGGACTCCCTAGCACCGTTGCGTCATTCATTGATGTAGAAAAGGTCGAAAAGGAGTGTCGCATAATATAAACTAAATAACATAAAACTATGCAAGAAACAACAACGTCTAGAATAGCTACTCCCCAACTCCCTGCTTCTGTTAGATTGAAATATTGCCTCTATGCCCGTAAATCTACCGAAGCAGAAGACAGACAAGCCCTCTCAATAGAATCCCAGATAAAAGAAATGCTGGAGCTGGCACAGAAAGATGGACTAGAGGTAGTTGAGACAAAACGAGAATCTCATTCTTCTAAGGAAGTCGGCCAACGACCAGTTTTTAATGAAATGATCAACGAGGTCCGGGAGGGAAAATACAACGCCATCCTAACTTGGGCACCGGATAGGCTAAGCAGAAACGCTGGCGATTTGGGATCTGTGGTAGATTTAATAGATCAGAAACTATTAGTAGAAATACGAACCCATGGCCAAAGATTTACCAATAACCCAAATGAGAAATTCCTGCTGATGATTCTGGGAAGCCAAGCCAAACTGGAAAACGATAATCGGGTCATCAATGTGAAGCGAGGTCTTCGCACCAGAGTGGAAATGGGATTATGGCCCACGACTGCTCCAACAGGATATTTAAATGAGAAACTGACTGATAGAAAATGTTATGTTATCGTAGACCCAGATAGATCAGACGTCATAAAGCAAATGTTCGAAAAAGTTGCTAATGACCACTGGTCGGGTAGGAAACTATATCACTGGCTCAAGTTTGAGCTAAACTATCGGACCAACCGCAATCATCATTTGGCGCTTTCAAATGTGTACCTGATATTACAAAATCACTTTTACTACGGTAGATTTGAATATCCTAGAAATAGCGGAAACTGGTACACAGGCAAGCATACTCCGCTCATATCAAAAGAGCTCTTTGACAGAGTCCAAGAACAATTAAAGCGAGATCATATCAATAGAGAAACCAGAGAATTTGCCTTCACTAAATTGTTAACTTGCGGACTCTGCGGGTCAGGCATAACAGCAGGAGAAAGATACAAAAAATTGAAAGATGTAACTGTTTCAAGGTACGTATATTATGGTTGCACCAGATCAAGAGATTTAAAATGCCTGAGCCAATATTTAAGAGAAGAAATATTAATCGAATGGTTGCTGGGAATAGTTGATACCATAGACATGAATCAATTCGGATTAAAAGAACGACTGAAAGAAGAACTGGAACGATTTAATAAATTTCAAACGATGGTAGGCTTGGAGAAAAGTAAATCTGCGACAGCCAGCAATGTAGACCTGCGAACTTTTGTAAAGTACATTCTTAAGGAAGGAAGTATGCTTGAAAAACGAGAGTTGCTTTCAAATATGAGAATTAAACTTCTGCTGACAAAAGATGGTCTAACCCTACAAAAGTAGTAACAAAAAAACACGAATAATAATCGTGTTTTTTTGCTGCGGTTGCACCGTCTTAGTATTTAATAACGAGAAACCGATATTAAAGTTCAATTTCCTATCGGGATAAATCGATAGATTTTTGAACTTTTTTTTCGACCATACTGGGGCCGATCGGTCTCTCAATACTAAATATATCTGGCGCGGGCGATGGGATTTGAACCCACGATCTCCTCCGTGACAGGGAGGCGTCTTGAACCGGGCTGGACTACGCCCGCCTACGCTTGCGAGCTTCGGCGGGCAAGCCCGCTATCATTCGCAAAAGTGGCGATTATTTCTTTCTATACTTGTGTCGAGGGTGGGAGTCGAACCCACGACCTTGGCGTTATGAATGCCACGCTCTTACCAACTGAGCTACCCCGACGGATTTTGCTGATGCAAAATGGTGATTGGTTTTTAGTTATGAGTTTTTAGACCTCACGCTTTTTAACAATCCGTGGAGTATCTTGCTTACCAAATCACACTGAGTTAATTCTTTCTTACAATTAATACCAAATAAATTTTCTATTAATTTGAATATCGTAATTGTTTCATATAAAGATCTAGTGGCGATTTCTAAAAACGAACAAAAAACTTTATTGCTCCCCACTCCACTCCCTTCGGCAATATTCAAGGAAATAGAAGTGACGGCACGTTTTAATTGGTCAATGAGCGCAAACCTCTCCTCTTTTGGCAATTTTTCACTCAACTCATAAGACATCTTAGCCAATTTCATACTCTCCTGCCAAACCATCAATTTCTCAAAATTATACATAATAATGCAAAGTAATTCAATTTTTAAACCAACCTAACTGCTAAAAACTAGACTAACAACTAAAATTTTGCCCCGCAAAATTTGTTGCCCCTCTCCGAATTGCACGGAGGCCTGCAGCTTATGAGACTGCCGAGGTACTACTCCTCCAAGGGGCGACGCATACGTAATTTTTAACACAAAAAAACAAAAAAAGCAAATAGCGGTGTGACGACATACCCGCGTCTTAATCTACAAAAACTTTAGCAAACAAAGTGGCGCAACGCCATAACTACATCCAACTATTTTAAATACTTTTGCCAAAAACAAATAACAAAAAAATTACCTTACAACCTGCTGTAACTGTACTGGAAAAACTGACTTTTCAACCACAAAATTAACCTTAGCCAAAACTTTTCCTTGCATATTTTCAACATACACGCGCCATTTTCCAGCTTCTAAATTACTTTGCCAAGAGTAGCCCCTGTAACCACTTTGAAGCCCTCCATTTATAATAAATTTTAAATTACCCATATCAGACCACTTGCCCTTTTCTTTGTCATAATACTGCCAATGATGCACAATTGTAGTTTGCAAATTAGTGGGAGCAAAAATAGCATTATATAAATATATTTTTTCATTGCCAAAAATATGCACCGTTTGTCCAAAAATTGCAGATTGAATATTTTGCCAAAAACTTTCTAATTCTCCCGTCATCACATAATTTAAACCAGTTGAATCAATGCTATGGTAAAGCCCCGCTTCGCGCATGGCCAAAGGTATCGGTGGAATTATATTGGTAAAATACATTAAATTCATTGCAATTGTAATAAAAATAATTGAAATGAAAATTGAAAATTTTTGCGCTAATGTTTGGTGATTTAAAAATGTTAAACCATAAATATAAAATAAAAAAATAATCAAACTTAACCCGCCTGCTAGTAAAAATAACCAGACATTTAGTGATGCAAACCAAAATGGCAATATTAAGGAAAATAAAGAAAAGGTAATAAAAAAATAAACACTCACTTGCACTAATGGTTTTGAAAAGTAATGACGAAAAGTATCATTAAAGTAAAGCAGTAAAGCTATAATTATTATAAATGGCCAACTAACTGAAAACGCGCCGGAAAACCAGTAAAAAATCAAAGAAATATTTAACAATCCTCCAAATGTAAACTGCAAAACCAGTGGCGCAAATAAGCGAACATATTGAAAGCGTAAAGATATTTTACCCCCATCGTATGCCTGCATAAAAGCTATCAGGCCACCCGACAATAACCAATAAAAAACTAATACCGTAAATTTAAAAGCAATATCAATATTAACAAACGCGACAAAATCAAATAAAAATCCGCTCACCAACATAACAGACATTAACAATCTTTCATGTTTTAAGTAAAAATTTTTAATCCACTGATAATTATTTGAAATAAAAGTTTTCATATCTTATTAAAATTATAATACTATCTTTTCTATTCTTATTCCAATAAGTCTAATCAATTTTTGGTGAGGATTTTTTTGTGTATCTAAAAATGGTAATAGTAATTTTAACGCTTCAATCTTAAATAACTTTTTTTGATTTTTACCAATTCCCAGTTTAATACTTTTAGCGCTGGTTTGTGTTTTAAAATCGGCAAATCTAACTGTGATGGTTATCACTTTAAACATAGTAAATTTACCAACCACAAATTTTTCAAAAACACTATCACACAACTTATTAAACAAATCACCAATAAGCATAATATCTAAAGAATTAACGTTGAGCGTAACTTGCTGGCCAATAGATTTAACCTCCCTGCATTCTGTAATTGAATCATTATCAATCCCACGAACTTTAGAATAAATCTTTTCGCCTTGCTTGCCCAATAGCTCTTTTAATTCTAGCAAAGAAAAGGTATTTAAATCCTTAATTGTTTTAATATTTTTTTTATAAAAAACTTGCGCAGTTTTTGGCCCTATACCAGAAAGCTCACGAATATCTAAGGGATTTAAAAAATCCTGCACATTTTTTGGCTCTATAACCAGCAGACCATCGGGCTTTTTAATTCCTGCGCAAATTTTGGAAATTAATTTATTTGGACCAATCCCCACTGAACAGGTAACACCAGCTTTAGATTTTATTTCGGCTTTTATTTTGCTACAAATAATTTTAGCCTCCAAAAATGTGTCAGCAAAACTTAAGTCAAAATAAAATTCATCCACACTAGCCTGTTCTACCTTATTTGAATATTTTTTAATAATTTCAAAAACTTGGAAAGAAATTTTATGATACAAATTAAAATCAACCGGCAAAAATATAACTTCTTCCTTACCTTGATTTTTAGCTTCTTGCGAAAGGCGCCATGCCATAGTAATAGGCATTGCCGATTTAATGCCGTATTCCCTAGCCCTGTAATTAGCCGTAGAAACCACCCCGCGCCCAATACCATCAATAATTTCCGATCCTACCACAATGGGCCTGCCAAGCAAGTGTGGACGTTTCTGCTCTTCAACTGAAGCAAAAAAGGCGTCCATATCTAAGTGCGCAATTATTCTTTTCATATGGGAATTTTAACACAACTTGCCAATAAAATAACCACTAGCAATTCGAGCCCGCAACAAATCCCGTTGTCCAACATAATTGCAAAGAATACCCACCACTTGGCCGATCAATATTTAAAACATCGCCAACCAAATATAAATTAGGAATTAACCGAGATTGCATAGTTTTAAAATCTACTTGAGTCAAAGCAACGCCACCAGATGAAATTACCGCCTTATTAGCGCCCAATAAATGAGAAACATTTAGCGGAATTTTTTTAACTAAAATAGCTAGCTTTTTGCGATCATTAGCACTAACTAAATTATTTTTTGTTTCTCCATTAATATTAGACAGTTTCAAGAGAGCATCGCAAAGCGTAGCAGGAATTAAATTACTCAAAACATTTTTTAGCTTTTTATTTGGATCAGAAGCCAACAATTCCTGAATCTTTTTACGAATCAAGCCAACATCCTCAGATGGAAATAAATCAATTTCTGCTGTTACTTTACCGTATTTAAGTAATTCTCCAATTTCTTTACTCATATTTAATGCTAATGGTCCAGTAACACCAAAATGAGTAAACATTAAATCGCCCTTAGCGCTAGATTGTTTTTGGTCGTTTTGAAATGTGGTTAATTTAATATTTTTTAAACTTACGCCTCCAAGTTTTTTTGCCCAATCGTCAAACAAGGCAATTGGCACCAATGCAAAATCATTTTCAATAATTGTATGGCCCAAATTTTTTAACCAAGAAAATCCCTCTCCAGTAGAACCTGTTTCTGGGCGCGAAATTCCGCCCGTAGCCAAAACACAGGCCTTAGAGATAAAAATCCCATTGCTTTTTGTAGCAATAATAAAATTCTCATCTTCCCTTAAAATACTATTTACTTCAATACCAGTTTTTATTTCTACTTCCCCATTTTTCATATACTTTACCAACACATCAAAAATTGATTTGGCACTATCTGAAACGGGAAATATTCTACCTTCGTTTTCTTCTTTGGTTGCTACGCCCCGAGAATTAAAAAACTCCAATGTATCTTTAACGCTAAATTGCGTAAATGCAGAAAATAAAAATTGGTCATTGCCCTTATATTTTGAAAGCATGGCGCGCACCTCAGTTTTATTGTTAGTCAAATTACATCTTCCTCCTCCAGTAATTAATAATTTTTTACCAAGATTAGAATTTTTTTCCAACAACAAAACACGGCGACCGCGCGTGGCCGCCGTTCCCGCTACCATCATCCCTGCCGGACCACCACCAATAACTATAACATCATAAATTTTTTCCATATTTACTGTTGTTAGTTTTTGGATTTACGATAATCATTGTCATTGCTAAATTAATAATAATCATTACTACCGAGTGAAAAATGGTAGCAATATTATAGGCTTGCAAAGAAAATAATGTTAGTACGTGTCTTAAAACATTCATACTATATAATACTGGTGTTTCGGTTGCAGGATATCGCCAAGTTTTACGCAAAGTTGGAATAAAGGCAATAGCATCAATTAAGACTACAATAACTACCGATATTGTCGGATCTTTAGTTAACGCCCAAGGAATTAAACCTAACAGCGCTATAATTAAAAAATATGTATCAATCTTGGCAATTTGCTTAAATCCGTAACGCAGAGAAAATAAAAAAATAATCAGAGTGAAAATTTCGGCAGTACCTGTTGGCAAAGCTCCAATTCCCGCCCCTTTTGCCAATCCACCAAAAAATGTAATACCAGAAACAATCGTCCAAACTAACCAAGTATATGGATGTGGTTTAACTCGCTTACTTAAAATATCCCAAAGATATGGAGCATTTCCAACTAAAGCAATAACCGAAGCAATAACTGCGACAATTTCTTTCATATAATTATTTTATAACCACCTAATCAACAATGATATTAACCGATAAAGGAAGTTTAGATCTAATATAATTAAAATCTTGTTTAGAATATGGATTACCCCTTAGATCTAAAGTTTTTAAATTTTTTAGATTTCCCAGCTCATTAGGCATTCCGGTGATTTGATTGTAAGAAAGATCAAGAACCTCAAGATTTTGCAATTGACCAATTTCTGCTGGTACACCAGTCATTTTATTGTAACCTAAATTAAGTACTCGCAAATTAAGCAATACTCTTATTTCAGCCTGAATTGAACCCGGTATTTGATTATGAGAAACATTAAGCTCTTTTATAGTTATTTGACCAAATACATAATCAGGAATCTTAACTAATCCTTGATTACTTAAATTCAAGATTTGATCATCCAACATATTAGATCCATTATTAGCCATTTTAATCACATTAAATATTCCTGATCTTTGCGTAAAAAATACCACCAACACCAAAGCAATAATTAAAACCAATATAAAAATTATTTTATTCATATATTTTTCTACAAATATCATTTAACCAACTTGCCAGCATTAAAACCGAAAACCAAGATCAATTAATATACTAAAAATAAGAGCTAAGATAGAAACCACCACAATAAACGCGGAATTATACCGCGCCTTTGAAGTTAAACTAGTTTTGACTAAATACGATATTGCAGTTTTTTGGTCTCCCTGCAAACTACCCCTTTCAACCGCATCAATTAAATTATATTCTTTGACTAAATTTGCCCGCTTATTCTCTACGTGCGATCGATGCGTAAAATACAAAATAAAACCCACCGTTCCAACATACCAAGAAATCTTTACTGCTATGGGACTTAAAAACGGCGTAATTCGATAAGCAATAGTTGCTGTAATTCCCGCCACAAAGAAAAAATAACGCACCATTTTTGAACCCGAATGAATTTTATTTGAAATTGATTTTTGCATTTTCATAATCCAATTGTATCAAAAAATTCGCCAGTGAGCGAATTTCTTAAATCAACTATGACCTAAATATTTCCAAGAAAGTTTTACTTGGCACATTCACCTTACCCTTATCCTTCATTAAGGCTTTACCCTTTTTTTGTTTTTCTAACAACTTTTTCTTACGCGATTTATCTCCGCCATATAAATATCCGGTCACATCTTTGCGATGAGCACTAATGGTTTCTCGCGCAATCACTTTACCGCCAATTACCGCCTGCAATGCTACAGTAAATTGTTGCTGAGGCAAAGCTTCTTTTAATTTTTCTACTAATTTTTTGCCCTGCTCTTGAGCGTCGTGTTCTTCTACAATTCTACTAAAAGCTTCTTCCGCGCGACCTGCAATCCAAATTTCCATTTTAACCAAAACCGCTGGACGATAACCCAAAACCGCATAATTTAAAGATGCATAGCCCTGACTAGTACTTTTTATTTTGTCATACAAGTTTGCCACAATGGCGCGCAACGGGGCTTCGTATTTAATAATAGCGCGCTCGGCAGATAAATAATTGGTTTCCAAATAATTTCCGCCCACGCTTTTTAGCACATCCATTAATTTCCCTAAATAACTAGCCGGAGCAATGATTTCCAACAAAACCCAAGGCTCTTCCATTCTTTCAATACCACTTGGATCAGGCCAATCTGAAGCTGAATAAATGACTTGCTCCTCGCCACGCTTATTAAATAATTTATAAATTACTGACGGCGTAGAAATTACCAGACCCAAATTAAATTCCCTTTCTAATCTTTCGGAAATAATTTCCACATGCAAAGTTCCTAAAAATCCACACCTAAAACCGCGACCCAAAGCTTCCTTCATTTCAGCCTCATAAACTAAAGCTGGGTCTTGCAATTTTAATTTTGATAAAGCTACTTTAAGTAATTCAAAATCCTCGGGATTTTCCGGATAAAAACTGGCAAACACCATCGGATTAGGTTCTTGGTATCCGCCAAGTGGTATAATTTTTGGCGCGTTTGGTGGTTGAATTTTAGCAATTGTGTCTCCTACCCGAACTTTACCGGGCTCTTTTATTCCAGTAGCAATATAACCAATTTCGCCAGTAAAAATTTCAGCTCGTGGCGTAATTACCGGCGCCAAATATCCAAGCTCCTTAATTTCTGCTTGAGTTTTAGTTGCCAGTAATTCAATTTTTTCGCGATCCTTAATTGAGCCATCAATAACCCTAACCAAGGCCAAGACCCCCTTAAATGAATCATAAGTTGAATCAAAAATTAGCGCACGGAAAGGCTTTTGTTCTGCGCTAGGATTTCGCACTTCAGGACTTGGAACTTTTTCTACCACAGCCCGTAACACTTGCTCAACATTTAAACCGCTTTTCGCTGAAATTTTTATCACATCTTCTGGCGAAATTCCCAAAACATTGGCTAGCTCCTGACAAGATTCTTCAATTCTGGCCGCTGGCATATCAATTTTATTAACCACTGGAATAATTACCAAATTTTGCTTTTTGGCCAAGTCAATGTTAGCTAAAGTTTGCGCCTGAATACCTTGAGTCGCATCCACCAACAGCACCGCTCCTTCTACCGCTGCCAAAGACCGAGAAACTTCATAAGAAAAATCAACATGACCGGGGGTATCTACCAAATTTAAAATATACTCCTTGCCATCACAATTATAATGCATTCGCACAGGTTTTAATTTAATTGTAATCCCCTTTTCCTTTTCTAAATCCATTGAATCTAAAAACTGAGCGGTGATTTTATTAGTCGCGATGGTTTTAGTCATATCTAAAAGCCTGTCCGCTAAAGTGGATTTACCATGATCAATGTGAGCGATAATACAAAAATTTCTGATATGATTTTGACTCATAAAAAAACCTAGACTATATTTTTACAAACTTTTTAAAAAAAGATTCTCTGATAATTTTTATTTCAGAAGATTTCACTAAAAACGAAACACCAATATAAGCAATTAATCCAAAAACACTCGCCAAAAACAATTGAACAAAAACCCCAAAAGTAGTTTGCAGATTAACAACATTATAAATTACCAAACCATCCCTAATCAGCAATATAACTAATATCATTACACTACCAGAAATTATGATTTTATAAAGAGATGACGCTACTTTACTAATTTTAAACACCTTTAATTTGCGATGAACAAAAAATAATAAAATTAAAGCTTCACAAATGGCGGTTATAGTAAAAGCCAAAGCTAGCCCCACAACCCTGATATTCTCAATGTCCTGCAATTTTAAAATCCAATGTAAAAAATCAGAAAAACTATTCGAAAAATTTAAAATCCAAATAAACAATAAACTACTAGCAATATTAAATACCACCGTACCAAAACTAATCCAAGCTGGAATTTTAGTGTTATGGGCAGCATAAAATGTTTTTGATAATAAAAATATTAAGCCCTGTCCAAATAATCCAATTGCAAAAATACCAAGGCAAGCGGCGGTTAAACGAGTATCCTGCCAACCAAATTTACCCGTACCCAATAATACCCGAATGATTTGGGCGCGTAAAAAGAAAAGCAAAATACTAATTGGAATTGTCAAAAATATTATTTGTAAAAATGCAATCTGAAATTTATATTCAAAATCTTTAATGTCTTTAACTGCAAAAGCACGAGACATCGGCACAAATATAGCAGAAGAAAGCGAGGCTGCAATAGCATTTACCATCATAGCTGACAAGTTATTGGCCAAATTAAATATTGATATGCTACCTGCCATAAGTGTTGAGGCTATAGCGGTAATAACAATAATATTAAATTGGCCAGCGCCCAATCCCAAAGATCTTGGCACCATAAGCTTTAGAGTTTTAATCACTCCAAAATGACGGAAGTTAAAATTCAATTTATACGTAAAACCAGAATGAAAAAAGGCCGGAATTTGAATTAACAAATGCAAAAACCCACCAAAAACCACTCCCAGCGCCAAGCCGTTTAAACCAAAAAATGGAACAAAAAATAAAATCCCAATAATAATTCCCAAATTATACATAATTGGCGCCAAAGCTGTGACCAAAAACCTATGAAACACCTGCAAAATACCCGTAATAATAGTGCTAACACCTAAAATAATCGGACTTAAAAACATAATGCGCATCAAGGCTGTTGTTGCTTCTTTTTTTTCTAATGAAAACCCAGGGGCAATCAGACTAACCAAAAATGGCGCAAAGATAATAAAAATAATACAAACTACAATCAAAAAAGATAAAAAAATATTTAATAAATTAACCAAATATTCAAACGCCTCTTCCTTAGATTCAACCAAATAAGTACTAAAAATCGGCACAATGGCCGCAGAAATTGCTCCAAAAATCAATAAAAGTGCGACAAAATCTGGAATGGTAAAAGCAGAATAATAAACATCTAATTTGGCCGTACCAAGTCGTCCAGCCAAAAGGCGGTCGCGCAACAAACCCAATACTGCTGAAAACAAATAAGACCCCGCTAAAATCAGAGAGGCAAAACTAACGCTCTTTGTTTGAATATTAAGAAATTTCATCTAATAAACTAATTACCTCATTTACTACGAGACTTATTATGCAACAAGCTTAACGTATTCTAATCTTTTTTGACACAGCTTTCAAGAAACAAAAATCTCGACATTAAATCGAGTTTTTTGGTATCCTAGCAAGACTATAAGCCGAATTCTGTATTATATGATTATCTATCTGGGGCAAACATTACTACTTGCCTCTGGCGAACTACTTTTAACTGAAATAATTTCAGCTTTGTTCTTGCACCCAATAAGGATTTAGCCGTTTCATTCTGGTATTTCTACCAAACTTACCCTGACGGGTACCGTAACCTTTCGGTTTTGGCGTTACTGTTCGCACCTCGCATCTTACGATGGATGGCCGTTAGCCACTATTATTTTAACTCTTTTTACAGAGTTGGTGTTCGGACTTTCCTCCCCGCCAACCATTTAAAAATAAAGGATTAGCAGGGCAATCATTCATCTTGCTAGGACAGATTTATAATATCAGATTACAAAATTATTGTCAAATGTTTAATAATTTCAATTAAAACAACTTTTGATTAGACATTTTAGCATCCAAAACTTCGTTAACCAACTTATCGGCTTCTTTGTTTTCTTCGCGTGGGATAGCAATAAATTTAACATCTGCAAATTCAACCTTCAAATTCCAAATTTCCATAAAAAATTTCTGGATTTTTTCATTCTCCACCTTATATTTTCCGCTCATTTGATTAACTAATAATTCCGAATCACTACGCACTTCTACCTCGCTTAATTTAGCTTCTTCTTTACCAAAAACAGACTTAAATTTCTTGAGAGCAAAAATTACCGCCGCATATTCCGCATCATTATTGGTTAAATTATCTCCCAAATATTCTCCAAATTTTTTAATCACCATTCCCTGCTCATCACAAAAAACTATACCAATGGCCGCCTTGCCGGGATTACCTCGTGACCCACCATCAGTATAAATAATAATTTTTTTCATTAAATTAAATTGTTAAAATAATCATTAAGTTTTTCTCTAAATTTATTCAAATCCTCATTTTTTACCCTAAACCCTGAAGCCTGCGGATGTCCACCATAGGTAATTAGAAATTCACTACAAGTTTTCATAGCTTCCACAGAATTTTTATCCTCAGAACTACGCACTGAACCAGAAGACTCTGTGTCACCTTTTTTAAAAATAAATGTCGGCTTACTATATCTGCTAAATAAAATAGATGCCACAGGACCCGCCAATATTGACCGCCACGCTGGGTCCCCCTCAAAAATAATCGCTTCGGTTTTTTTTTGCGACAAACGACGCTCAACTTCTTCACTGATTTCTTTAATTTTTATTTGTTTGTAATTGGTTTTAGCAATTAAATTTTGCGCCAAATCCATAGCATCATTTTGCCTAAAACTTACAAGTAAATTATATGACTCATTTTTAAAGTCCTTAGATTCGGCCGCATTTAAAGAAGAAATTATTTTGTAAAATCCTCCTGATAAAACCTCGCCTTCACCCAAAATATCCAAAAAAGCACGCAGTCCCGGGCGAAAGGTATTTTTTAGTGACCGCAAACCGTCTTCAATAAAAATCTTATTATCGCCAATTTGCGGGACCATATCAGAAATAGTCGCCAAAGCTGTTAATTCCAAAAAACTATTTCTTAAATTTACCGAAAAATCACCAACCAATATCTCTTCTACTAATTTAAAAGTCACGCCCACATTAGCTAAATATTTATATTCTGACTCATCATATTTTTGCTGAGGATCAACTACAATTTCTGCATCAGGAATTCTGTCTAAAATTTGGTGATGATCAATAATGATTACAGAAAAACCATAACTATTTAACAATTCAACCTCCCGCACATTACTAATACCCAAATCTAAGGTAATAAAAAGCGCCGGAGATTTGTCCCGCAAAAACTCCAACGCGCGTTTATTTACACCATAACCATCATCCTCGCGATTAGGAAATAAAACTAAATCCACCTTCCCGCCGATATTTTTAATAGTTTCCTCAAGAATAACCGCTGAAGTAATTCCGTCACAATCCGAATCAGCGTAGATAATAATTCTCTCATTATCTTTTACCGCTTTTTTTATCCTATCAGACGCCTCTCTAAGATTTTTTATTTTTACTTTCATTATAATTTAACGCCTTTATGCCAGGCAAAATATCTCCAGCCAAATAACTTAACATTGCTCCGCCTCCCGTAGAAACATGATTGAACTTATCAAGCATACCTTCTTGGCGTAAAAATGCAATGGTTTGACCGCCACCCGCTACCAAATATGCTCCACTTTCCACCATAGATTTTACAATTTCTAATGTTCCCTTTTTATACTTTTTATTTTCAAACTCTCCAAACGGACCATTCCACAAAATAGTCTTGGCGCCAATTATTTTTTCCTCAAACATATTAATCGTTTTTTCTCCAATGTCTAATGCATCCAAATTACTTTGCGGTCCAATTATTTTTTCTGGATTAGTAAATTTAATCTTCTGACCAATAATTTCTTTCTTTATTAAACCGCCAATCAAAACACTATCTGCAATCTTAGAAATATTTTCTATAAATTTAACCTTAGTTTCCACCTTAATTCCGCCCACTAAAACCACTAAAGGATGTGTTGGATTTTTCAAAACCTTATCTAAATTTTCTAACTCGCTTTGTAACAACAATCCAGCGCCACTGGGTAAGAGTTGAGGCATTTGCGCAATAGAAGCATCTTGCCGATGGCAATCACCAAATGCGTCGTTAACATATATGTCGCCCAATTTAGCAAGTTGCTGAGCAAATTTTACATCGCCAGATTTTTCTCCCTTATAAAATCGCAAATTTTCTAGCAATAAAATTTCTCCCTTTTTTAATCTTGACGCTTGATTTTGCACATCCCTACCAATACAATCAAACGCCTTCATAATTGTTACGCCCAAAAGCTTCTCTACCCTGTCTCTAATTTGATTTAGTTTTAAATTATTAACCACTACACCATCGGGATTGCCCAAATGAGTCATTAAAATAATCTTTGCTTTCTGAGATATGGCGTATTGCAAAGTTGGCAAGGTTTTTTGAATTCTAAAATCATCTAGAATATTTCCATAATCATCAGTAGGCACATTAAAATCGCACCTAATTAAAACTCTTTTACCTGTGATATTAAAATCTTTAATTGTTTTCATTAGATGTATCGGTTTTTTCTTCCAGATTAATTACGTCTTTTTTTAAAATATTATTATCCTCAGATTTACTACTTTCTACTGGCATAATCGCAACCACTGTTTTTACTAACTCTTTTTTCAACTGCTCATTTTTACGCAACGATTCGTCTAAGGTTTTTTTAAGATCAACTAAATTAATTTCTTTTCTTTTTGTTTTATCCTGAGAAAACTTCACCACCAACGACTCAGGCTTAGCTTTTTGCATATTATTAAAAGACACTTCTTCAATCTTCTGTTCTAACGCTACTGGTTTAGCGGGTGATACAAAAATTTTTGATGCCAATACCCCTGAGTTTTCAACTGGTTTTTCAGTCAATACTGATATGGAATTAACCTTGCTTGCCTGATTTTGCGGTGATTCTCCCTTAATTTTTTTCAAACAAGATTTGCAATAAACTGGTCGGCCTTTTTGAGGCTCAAAAATAGTTTTAGTGGATTTACCACACATTGAACATATTGCATCGTATAATACCGGCTGTTCACCAGAACTTTGCGAACGAGAAAAACCACTTTTATCCTTATCACCCAAAATTAACGGAGCTTTTTGATCTCCCAGCCAAGAAACTATATTTTCTTCCACAATCTCTCTTTTGACTCCATAACAATCACGGGAAGCCTGAATAATTTTATCACGATTCGATACCGCCAAAGGTGTGGGCGGAGGCAAGGTGCCCGCGGAAAACGGATGAGATGCTACGCCGTCAATCATGAGCTTTAAGTAAATATTATATTTACTTAAATTAACCAAGTCTTCAGCGGTAAATTCTGGCGAAAATTCTTTTTCTAAAAATTCCGCGTCTTCAGCTCCAACTCGAAAAACTGCCAATGTTCCCACGTTTCCAAATACCGCATCTCGGACAATTTCATCCATTTGAGTAATATATTGATGTCCCACAATTAAATTTAGGCGATATTTTCTAGCTTCAGATAAAATATTCGCAAAAGATTCGGTGGCAAAATTTTGAAATTCATCCACATATAAATAAAAATCATTTCTTTCGTCTTCTGGAATATCTACGCGCGACATTGCCGCCAATTGAATTTTAGTAATTAGCAACGCTCCTAAAAGCCGAGAATTATCTTCGCCAATCCGGCCTTTTGATAAATCTAAAATCAAAATCTTGCCTTCATCCATAATTTTGCGCATATTAATTGTAGACTTTGTCTGACCAATAATATTACGAATTAAGGCATTAGACATAAACTGCCCAACTTTATTTTGAATGGCAGCGGTAGCTTCTATTTCATAGCGCTGAGTGTAGCGAGCATATTCAGTAACCCAAAAGGCTTTAACAATTGGATCCTTAACTTCTGCCACTACTAATTTTCGATATTCTGGATCAGCCAACATTCTATTTACCCCAAGTAGCGTAGAATCTGGGTATTCTAATAATGCCAAAATCACATTATTTAAAATATATTCCATACGAGCAGACCAAACATCAGGCCAAACTTTCTTAAATACACCCATTAAACCACCGGCCACTAAATGTCGATATTTAAAATCAACTTTTTCCATTACATTAAAAGCAATCGGAAAATCCAAGTCAGCGGGATTTAAAAAAATCACATCGTTAATTCTTTCCTGGGGCACAAAGTCAAGTAATTTTTCTGCCCCCTCGCCGTGCGGGTCAACATAGGCAATACCATGGCCGTTTTGAATATCTTGAATCGCCATATTTTCCATTAAATTGGATTTACCCATACCGGTTTTTCCAATAGTATAAAAATGACGACGCCTATCATCTTGTTTTATGCCAAATTTCTTCTTTTGATTTCTAAAAGAAGTTAACCCAAAAAATGTCACCTTATGATTATCCATAATTTAAATTTTAATTTACCACTACCTAAAATCACATTGGTAGATTTGGTGGTGGACCACCCTTTTTAGATTCAATTCTTGCCATAGTAGGCGCCACCAAACCCGTAATCTTTAATGGAAAATGATACAATGTTGCCAATTCTTCAGTATTTAAAAGCGCCATTTCCTTTTTACGATCTGGGTACAAAGGTGTAAATCTATTAACGTAATTACGAAACATACGCCGAATTCTAATAAAAGGAATACTAGTTCTAAAAACGTATTGAGTTTTGGGCCGAGTAACCTTGGAAAACCTAATATGATTTAAATTTTGAGTTTGAAAATGAGCAAAATACGAGCGAGTCAAAGTGCGATTGGATGATTGATAGTTTTCGCGCTTGGCCACATAAACACCGCGGATATTAGTCCTTAAGATTGGACGTTTTAATTTATTTTCAACTTCAGTCAATGTTTCTCTTTCGGCAGGAGAAAGCACTAACTCCCTATCTGAACTTTCATCAGTTTTGGCTGAATCAAGCCATTTAAAAGTAGCTTTTTCGCCCGAACCCTCTTTTTTCGGCCCCATCACCAGGTTATATATCATATCAGTAACATAACTCCAAAAAGTCTTGACCGATTTTACTGAGCGATTAGATAACTTAGCAATAAGTTTTTTTGCTTCCTCTTGATAATGAGGCTCGTCAGTTGACATTGTAATAAACTGCAACCAAAATTGTTCGCCAGTACCCAATCTTGACATTAATTCTAGCAAAGAAGATAAAGGGTCAAGTCTTTTTTCTTCCGCCGAAATTTTTTCTCCTTGCGGTTCAAAGAATTTTTCGTAAGTTCTAATTGGATATACCGCAGATTTACCCAAAACAAAATCTTCACCATAAACATCCCATTCGGCATTAGGTATATTTTGAGGCACATTTTTAGTGTAATCAGAAACTTCCGAAATTTCTAATTCCGGATAATGTCCATAAAGCACAGTTTCTAGCGTAGATCTTGCGCCATCCAAAACGCGAATATAAAAATGTAATCGGCCCTCAATACTAACAATTTCCCAGGACATCCACCCTGAAGCATCTTCCAGTTCTCCTTCACACCATTTTTCGCGCCAATTAGGGGGAGTGTAATTAGCCGCCCACATTACCGTAAAAACATCTTCCATAGCCTTTAGTGGCACTAGTACTTCCTTGGGCGGAACAACCTCTAAAACTACCCACCTTTTTTTGGCGTATTTGTAATCCCAATTCATCCACCAAAAATACAAGACTCGCAGTTCTATTGATAAAATTAGAGGAAAAAATAACCACCACCAAACTCTTAAAAAAGGGACAAATAAAATTACCAGCATCAAAAAAATCCACCAAAAAGCAGTGATAAAAATCTTATTAATTGGCTTAAGAAAAAATAAATAATTAGCCATAATTAAAATTTAAAAATAAAAAATTTGAAATTACTTTAGTAAAATCAATATATCTGGTAAGTATTGTAAAAAAATAACAATAATTGCCATTATTAAAAAGGCGATTAGAAAAAAATCAAAAGCAAATAAAAGAGGAGCTACCACAAAAGTAATCTGCTTTTCATGCCAATAATACATTAAAGACAAAAACACCACATAAAAAATCAATGTTGAGACAAATAAAATAATTGATCCCCAAAAAAAATATAAATTCATAGCCTTGATAGCTTATTTAATGTATTATACAATTTGCATAATTTTAAATCAATTGGAAAAATAATTCTGAGTCATCAAAAAAATCCCGATTCTGCGGGATTTTTTAGACTCAATATCAATAATTAGTTTATGCGGTTTGATTTCCAACCGTAAAATACTTTCCATCTTCACCTTTTTGAAAATATTTTTTGTTGTTAAGCTTAATTAAAATAGTATTTTTTTCTACTAGACGTTGCGACAATACCTCATTTACAATTTCATCTTTACTTACCAAGTGCGGTTTTTGCTTTAAGACATCGGTGATTACGTCTTGAATAGTTCCGGGTTTATAACCCCATTCTCCAAGCGCATACATTCCCCTACCAACCAATACGAATCTGGAATCTTTAATTAATTCATTATGTACGGTTTGCGGATGAGTTTTTTTATCAAGACTATTATAATCCAATTTGTCGATTAATTGAGTGATCTCTCTAAAATGTAAAGGCTTTTGATGTTTCTTAAAAACCAAAAAGGCTTTATCTTTTACGCTTTTTGGATTAATTTCTGGCCATTCCGCCAACCCAAAACTACCTTCTTTATTAGCCTGAATTCTTTTTGAAACCTCAAGATAAGAATTTAGCGCTTGATCATTTAGGCTATAATTAGAAGCAAATTTAGCTAGTTCCATTCTAGATAAGGGCTTGCCATAAGTCTGCAAATCACCAGCTAAAGCATTTAAGATTTCCTTTACGCTTTTTTCAGCGGTTGGCATAACCGACCAAAAATAAGAATAATCACGCTTTTCACAAACTCGCGAAAATTGATTGCCCAACATTAAAAAAAATAAAACGTGTGGTTTTTGTTTTGCCCCACCCAAGTCAGCTAGAACCAACTCTTCTTTTTTAAATCCGCCCTGACTAGCAAAGTAATTTTCGATAACAACAAATACTTTTTCTAAGGTTTCTTGATGATTTTTTCGGACGAAGTTAAAACCAACCTCTTCTATTTGACGCACTCTTTCACGAGTAATTCCCAAACTTTTTCCGATAGATTCTAAGGTTTCTACGCTTCCAGTTTTTACACCAAAACGGCGATCAAAGATATCTTTGGTTTTTGGCGAAAGACCGCGAGTCAGTTTTGTGTAAATTTGGGCGTAATTAATTTTTTCCATATAACTATTTAGTAATAAGTAATAATTTAATCATCTTATAATGATAATTGATTATACACCCAATCAATAATCTTGTCAATAGATTACTATAACTTTACACTTTTACAAAAAAATAAAATTGAAAATCTATGGAATCATATCTACCTTTTCGCTCTACTATCGTTCCAATTTTGCCAAGTCACCAATAATGGACCAGCAATAAAAATAGATGAATACGCTCCAGAAGCAATACCTATAATTAACGCCAAAGAAAAATATTTGAGAGTTTGACCGCCAAAAAAGAATAAAGAAAACATTACCAACAAAACCGTAAGCACTGTACTAATAGATCGACCCACGGTTTGATTTAAACTCAAATCAACCGTTTGATCAAAACTATTCATATTATGACGCAAAATATTTTCTCTAATTCGGTCAAAAATAACAATTGTATCGTGAACAGAAAAACCTAAAATAGTCAGTAGAGCGGCGACAATTGGGATAGTAATTTCAATATTATAAAAATAACCTAGCAAAGAGAATGCGCCCAAAGGAATTAAAATGTCATGAAAAAGAGCAATCAAGGAAGTCATGCCATACTTCCACGAAGCCAAGGGTCGTGAAACTTTTCGAAAAGCAAAAGCAATATACAAAGTAATTGCAAGTAAAGATAATAAAATTGCTAGCAAAGTTTTATTTTTTAAATCCTGACCCACTGAAGGCCCAATATATTGAAAACTTTTTTCTTGCACAGGGGACAATGCTTGCAATTTTGATAAAACTTTTTGATGCAAGGCCTCATCAATACCCCTAAACTGTAGCAACACCCCTTTTTCCCCTGTAGGTTGAACCACAATATCTCCTAGTTCAAACTCCATCAAGGATTTTGAAATCGCTGTATTATCTGGTCTCTGATTAAGAAAATCTAATTCCATATTACTACCCCCCGTAAACTCAATGCCAAACTTAAGACCAAATAAAACCAGAGACGCTAATGCGCCAACAATCAATAAGCCAGAAATAATATAATATACTTTTGAAAATTTAGTAAATGGAAACATTTTTTTATAATTTACGATATAATTACATTAACCACCTAAACTTATTTGCCAGTCTACCAACAAAAACTAATAATAATATTCTAGTAACAAAAATCGCAGAAAATAACGAAACTAAAATACCTAATGATAAAGTTAAGGCAAAACCTTTAATAAAAGACGTAGAAAAAATAAATAAAATTACGCAAACAATCAATGAGTTTAGATTACTGTCGCGAATTGATGGCCAAGCCCGACTCAATCCTTCTTCGATTGATAAAGATAAGCTTTTACCACTATTAATTTCTTCTTTCATACGAGCAAAAATTAAAATATTAGCATCAACCGCCATACCAATAGACAAAATAAATCCACCGATACCAGCCAAGGTTAAAGTAATAGGCACTAATTTAAAAATTGCCAAGGTTATAGCAACGTAAATTATCAAAGCAATAGAAGCCAGTAATCCCGGTAACCTATAAAATAAAATCATAAATACTATCACAGCTAAAAGCCCAAAAACTCCGGCCCATAAAGATTTTTGTAATGACACTGCACCCAAAGTTGGACCTACGGTTTCTTGCAAAATTGGACTACCAATTTTCACTGGCAGGGCGCCAGAATTTAACCGACGAGCAATATCGTTAGCAGTTTTAGCTGGCATATCTCCTGTAATAACTGCCGTTCCACCTGTAATTTTATCCTGAATAATTGGTGCATATAAATCATGGCTATCAATTTTTCCGTCACCAGAAGTATCAATAATCGAAGCGCCATCCAACAAAATTGCTAATGGCTTGCCAATATTTCTTGCAGTAATGTCTTCAAAGAGTTTGGCGCCCTCATTATTAAATTGCAATTGAATTTTTGGTTTATAAGTAGTTTGATCAAAAACAACTGTAGCCTTTGACAAGTATTTTCCCGTTAATTCAGTTGGTTTTATGTAAGGATCTTCCATCGCCAACTGCCAGTCTTTTATTTTTTGGATATCTTGTTTTTTATCTTGAGCATCTTTCACCTCTTTTATTTTATCCAAAATTGATTTACTTTCAGCTTCCGGTCGAATTTCATTAAATTCCAAATAAGGCGTTTGACCAATCATTGCTATGGCCGAAGCCACATCTTTAACTCCCGGTAACTGAACAGTTAACTGATCTTTACCCTGAATTTTTACTACTGGCTCTGATACACCAAATAAATTAACTCTTCTTTCAATCACATCTCTTAATCCCGACATCGCACCATCTTTATCGGAAATAGAACTTAAATCAGCCTGATAAGTTAAATTCACTCCACCCTGCAAATCCAAACCCAAGACGTATGGTTTTTGCCAAAAATACGGCAAGGTCCAGTGAAATTTACTATTTAAAGAATCTATAGCTTTATTGTAATAATTTGGATACGCAAAATTTCCGGCCAATAAGGTCAAAATAATAACGCCAATTAATATCCAATGTTTTTGTTGCATAGTATATATTTAAAAAATCTAAAGAAACTATTTTGAGATTTAAAGTATTAAAATATCTTAATACTTTTTAATAAAAAACGCAAGATTACATAATGTAGTCCTGCGTTTTAAAAACTATATAAATAATATTTAAAACATAATCAATTTTGCATCTTCTCTAAAATTTTAAGTTCCAACTTATCTGTCGTAGTGTCATATATTGTAAAACAGGGTTTGTAACGTTGACCCGCTAATTCGCCGGGATTTACCAAACGACACTTACCTACCATTTCTTCCCATGGGCGGTGAGTGTGACCGTAAAAAACCAAGTCGTATTTTTTGGACTCCGCTAACTTTTTGGCTAAATCTGGGTAATGTATAAAAGCCACGCTCTTGCCACCTAAGTCCAGCTCCATTACATCTTGGTAATTATCTAAGTGATAATCTCCATTTCCTTTAACCCAAAAAATTTCGCCATTAAATTTTTTTGTGGCTTCATTAATAGTATCTTGATTACAAATATCACCGCAATGCAAAAGCGTAATAATTTTCTGATTATTTAAAAAATCAATTACCTTATTAAAATTGGCCATATTATCATGAGTGTCAGAAACAATTGCAAACTTCATATATTTAACTTATCTTCCTTCTACGCACTGATTAAAATTACTTACCTGATCATTATACTGCACAATCAAGTTTTTAACATTTTGATGTAGTTGATCATACTGGGCCACCAAATTATTATATTCATCCACCAAAAAACCGTATTGGTCTGACTTTGAATTAGTGTTATTAATTTCTTCTTTTTTGGCATCTAACTGCAAAGAATACTGATCTAGAATTGACTTACTATTGTCTATTTCAGTTTTTAAAACAGAGTCGGGATTTTTACAAGCCGACAACGGCAAACCAAATTCCTGCACACCAATCCAAACAACCTGATTTTTGTAATTACCTTTTACAATCGCAACTCCAATATCGGCAAACCGATTATTTAAAATATTTTCTCTGTGCCCCTTACTATCCATCCAAGCCTGAACCAATTCTTTTTCATCTTTAAAATTACCCAAAATTAAATTTTCCCCAGAAACAATATATTCATAACCAAAACTTTTAACAAGCATACTAGGATCAACACCTTTTAATGACACGTGTTCAAAATATTGATTTGTAAACATATCAATCGCCTTAGCTTTAGCTGAAGCAGTAAGTTTGGCATTTTCAATTAGTGGGGGTAGGGTGCCATTGTTAAATCTCTGAACATTTGTCTCTGCAATAATTTTACTTTTTACCAAAACCGATTCATTGGCCTCTCCGCCAACTATCAAAGGGGCTGGCACAAAAATATTCTTGGAAATTTGACTTACAGCATCTTCAATTTTTGATGACTCAAATTCATGCAGTTTTTTACCAGCATTATCATAAAAAGTGAAGATAATATTTTTATAATAAAATCCGAACCAAGCTACAACCAAAATAAAAACTAAAATTCCAAAGTAATATATTTTTTTCATAAATAAAAATTATTATCTGATTTTGAACTATGTTATATGCTTTTTACTTCTTGCCTATATTTTGTTGATGCTCTGGCGAATTTACCATACCACACTTTTTATATTTTTTTCCGCTACCACAAGGACACTCATCATTGCGCCCAATCCCCTCAATATTATTTTGCGAATTCACGGTTTGCAAACTAGGCCCAGAAACATTTAATTGCGCCACCAAGATATTTTTAGTAATCGTACTGTCAATTTCTTCCAATAATTGCGTAAATAATTTTCGGCCCTCGTTTTTATATTCTACTAAAGGATCTTTGCCACCATAGGCCCGAAGTTTTACCGATTCACGCAGGTGATCCATATTATTTAGATGATCCTGCCAAAGCGTATCAATAACTTTTAAGCCGACAAATCTTATAATTTTTTCCAGATTTTCTTTGCCAACTTCTTGTTCCCTTTCCTTAAATTCCTCGGAACTTACTATGTCATCAGAAATCGGATACTGCCCGTCAACCATAACAAGAAAAGTTCGACGCTTCTTGTAAATAATTTCTCGATGCTTATTCATTATATCATCATACTCAAGTACGTGGTGACGAGCATCAAAGTTAAAACCTTCAATTTTTTTCTGGGCTGATTCTAAGGCGCCAGAAATAATATTCGCCGAAATTGGTTCGTCATCTGGAACTTTAAGGGCTGTCATAATTGATTTTATTCTATCGCCACCAAAAATTCTCATTAGATCATCTTCTAAGGAAACAAAAAATTGTGATGACCCAGCATCTCCTTGCCGACCAGCTCGTCCACGCAACTGATTATCAATTCTGCGGGCATCGTGGCGCTCGGTCCCTAGAACATATAAACCACCTAAATCTAAAACTTTTTGACTTTCTACAGGATCTTTAGGATTGCCACCCAAAATAATATCGACACCTCGCCCCGCCATATTAGTTGCGATAGTCACAGCTCCAATTTTTCCCGCTTGAGCAATAATCTCTGCTTCACGTTGATGATTTTTAGCATTTAAAATTTGGTGCGGAATACCTTCCATTTGTAAAATTTTTCCTAAATACTCATTACGCTCAACTGATCGCGTGCCTACCAAAACCGGCTGACCTTTTTGATGTAGTTGTTTAATTTCTTTAATTACAGCCCTAAATTTACCTTCTTCGGTCTTAAAAATTTTATCAGGGTAATCTTGCCTTTTGGCAGGCTTGTTAGTTGGAATTGAAACAACATCCAAACCATATACCTTATCTAATTCCTCCGCTGAAGTTAAGGCGGTTCCGGTCATACCAGAGATTTTTTTATATTGCCGAAAATAATTTTGAAAAGTAACAGTGGCCAAAGTTACAGATTCAGGCTGAATATTTACGCCCTCCTTAGCTTCTACCGCTTGATGTAATCCAGAAGACCAGCGACGCCCAGGCAACATTCGGCCAGTAAATTCATCAATAATCATAATTTGACCTTGCGCTACCACATAATCTCGATCTTTTAAAAATAAGGTTTTAGCTTTTAACGCTGATTCTAACTGGTGCGTATCTGTAATATTATTTTGAGCCCAAGGGTCCTGACCTAAATTTTTAATTACTTTATCTTGACCTGCTTCGGTAAAATTTACCGATTTTAACTTTTCATCCAAAATATAATCGGTATCTTTTTCTAGATTAGCAACAATCTTGGCAAACTGACTATATTTTTGCGTTGCATCTTCGGCCTGTCCAGAAATAATTAATGGTACACGCGCTTCGTCAATTAAAACCGAATCAACTTCGTCAACAATAACGTAATTATGTCCACGTTGCACTTGCTGACTTAAATCTAAAACCATATTATCGCGCAAGTAATCAAAACCAAATTCATTATTAGTACCATAAGTAATATCGGCCAAGTAAGCTTCTTTTTTGCTGGCGGGCCTTAAAAAACTTTCCACAACCTTAAATCCTCCCACCTGATCACGAAGCTGATCTTTTTGTCCATCTATATATAGAGCATCATAAACATAACCAGATTCACTGGTCACGCAACCCGTACTCATCCCCAAAAAACCATAAATTTGACCCATCCAAACCATATCGCGCCTGGCTAAGTAATCATTAACTGTCACAATGTGAACTCCCCTGCCCTCCAAAGCATTAAGATAAGCTGGCAAAGTCGCTGACAAAGTTTTACCTTCACCAGTTCTCATTTCTGCCACTTTTCCCTGATGTAAAACCGTGCCACCCATTAACTGCACATCAAAGTGACGCTGACCAAGTGCGCGTAAAGACGCTTCCCTGACAGAAGCAAAAGCTTCAGGTAACAGATCATCTAAAGTTTCGCCTTTAGTCAGCCGATCCCTAAATTCCTGCGTTTTACTTTTTAACTGCAAATCAGTTAATTTTTTAAATCCCGACTCTAATTGATTAATTTTTTCAACCAAAATTCGCAGATTTTTTATCTGCTTTTCATTAGCATCTCCAAAAATTTTTGTAAATATATTCATACAATAACTTTAACTAAAAATTGGGATTTTAGCAACAAAAAACCAGACTATTAATCTGGCTTTTATTGAAAATAATATTTTGTTAAAAAATTTCTTTGCGGGATTTTTTGGCTTCTCGACGGGGTAATTCAATCTTTTTTAGTTTATACCTTTTTATTTCTATTTCCATCTCTTCTCTAGATTGCATAATAGCTTTTTGCAAATCAGCTTCCTGAGCTTTGGCGATCAGTTTTTTACCAGTTAAACTTATAATAATTTCAGCGCAGTATATATCCCCCTTTTTATGATGATTAGATTCTTTTTCAACTTCAACAAAAACTTCCTGATCAGGTGAATTTAAAAATTTTTCTAATTTCTCAATTTTTTGATTAATTAATTTTTCCAGATATTCAGTTAATTCTAAATTTTTAACTTTAATAATTATATTCATATTATAATTTCAAATTTAAAATTTAAATTCTAAAAATAATTAGTTATAAAAATTTTAAAATGTTATCTTAAATTACTATTTTTAAATTGTTTTTGAATTTTAAATTTGAATTTTTAAATTATTCAAGATATTGCACTTCTTGTTCTAAATTAACTCCGTATTTTTTTTTAATTTTGCTTTTAACTGTACTAATTAATTTTAACACATCCTGGGCTTTAGCGTTACCAGTGTTAACAATAAAATTTGGATGTTTTTCTGAAATTTGCGCGCCACCAATTTTTAACCCCTTTAAACCATCTCTTATAATAAAATGCACTACCGGAACTATTGGGAAAGGATCATTTTTCACTAAACCAGAAAATTCTTTTTGGATTTTTTTTGATAGCTTTTCATACTCACAATTTTTAAAAATACTGCCGGCATTGGGCAATTCCAATGGGTGACGATCCTTGCGATAATCCATATTAGATTTGGCAATTTTTTGCAACTCTTCTTTTTGGCCTTGATTAAACTTAAGTTTAGCCGAAATAATTATCCAATTTTTTTCCTTAAAAATTGATGACCGATAAGAAAATTGACACTGAAAGTTAGTTAGCTTTCTAATCTTTAAATTTTTATCTAGGCACTCAACTTCTAAAATTGAATCTTTAATTTCCCCACCAAAAGCTCCGGCATTGCCACGAATAGCACCACCAAAAGTTCCAGGTAGTCCGCCTGCCCACTCCAAACCCTGCAAGGAATTGTCTACGGAAAATTTTACCAACTCCCCAACCTCAATTCCGGCCAAGGCTTCAATAATATTATCTTTTATTTTCAAAGGTTGACCGTAATTTTTAACACTTAAAACTAATCCATCAAAACCTTTATCGGAAACCAAAACATTACTACCTCCACCTAAAATAAAAAAAGGTATCTTGAATTTTTTTGCCAATTTTAATCCCTCAATCAAATAATCTCTTTTACTTACCTCCAAAAAATATTTTGCCGGGCCACCAATATTAAATGTTGTATGGTCTTTTAACAAAACTCCAGATTTTAAATTAGGTAGTTTAATTTTTAATTCTTCAAAAATGTCTTTGGTCATTTAAATAGCTCATTAATTTTAGCTCTGGTTAATGTTCCCACAAAACCAGTAGATGGAATTTTGTATTTGGTTTGAAAACGTACAACTGCCAATTTAGTTAAATTTCCAAAATTTCCCGTTACCATTTTTTCCGGATAAATATTATCACCCTGCAAAATTAAAAACTCCTGCAAACAAGTAACCAAATTATTATCAGAAAGTCCAAAATAAAGATTATTATTTATTGATGAACAAGAAATCGAATTTTTGTTACCCGTCTTAATAGCCAATATTTGTTTTTTTAAAGATTCAATTTGTGCGAGCAGATTTTCAATTATCAAGGGATCTTCAGTTGGTAGTTTCTGGGAAATTGAAACCTTAAACGTGTAAGGATAAGTTAGTTCCATGCCATCAAATTTAGCAATTTTTGTTTGTAAAGAAGGAATGATAACCAAAGAACTATATTTTGTACCAAAATCTTTTATGGTAATTTGTCCCTTTTGTTTGGCATCTAATTTAAGAAAATTAACAGAAAAATTATTGTCTTTATCAAAAATAATATAGGGCACAGAAAAATCAAGTCCAGCTAAACTGGAAAATTCCAACAATAAATTTCCATTACCGCCAATTATTTTTTGCCAATTGGCAGACCAATTTTTAGTGACATTGGTAACTGACAAAGAACTATTTCCTGCCAGTGGCAAAAAATTAAGCACCGGACTAATTTTTAAATTTTTCAGGTTTTGATTTAAGTAGCAATATTTAGTATTTCCAGAACAACTATTAATAATGTTGGCAATTGTCCAATTAGTAAAAATTTTATCAAAATCTTCCTGAGAATTATTTTTTAACAAGGACTCATTAAGACTGGCAATACCCACCAACTTTGATTTTAGAGAATCTGATAATATTTTAATACTATAGTTATCCACCAAATAATGCATAAAAACACTAGCAACTGCGTAATCACTTTTTTTCTCTTGCCATTCGGTCAAAGAATCTGAGGGGTTGGATAAAAAATCTTTCATCCTTTTTTGTAAATTACTGCCCTCATAAACCGTATCATAACCTAAAATAGTCGAAGCATAATCGGCGCGTGCCTCATTGAGCCACACCTCTTCAGAAACTCCATTCATTCTATCTTTTTGATTAAAGGTAATAAGGTGCATAAACTCATGAGCCAAAAAAACTTTTAACTGAGGACTGTCAATATTAGAAACCGACAGATACAGCATTTCTTTTTCATTAGAATCTGGAGTCTGAAGCTTTAAATACTCATCAGTAGAACGAAAATACCCAGCCGAACCCTCTATCATAGGGTGGAATAATAAAATAATTTTACTATCACCATCAACGCCAGGGTTCCACTCACTGCCAAAAACCGAAGTAAGTGTAGGGTAAATTTTATTGCTAAATTCAATAGATAATGCGTCAAAATTAGCCAATATTTCAGTTTTTTTTACTTCCACCTGACCATCCCACCAATTTTTATCTACATAAAAATATAAATTATTGCTGGTCTTTACCAAAGTTGAAATAACCTGAGATCTTGATCCCAAATCAAAATTTTGATCAACATTAAAATTAAAGGATTCCCCAATTGTGGTTGCTCCAACTAATCCGGCAAAAGAAAATATCAGGCCAGATGTCATTGCGATCAATATAATTTTTTTTATTTTTTTGGGAAACATATCTAAAATTTAAACAATAGACCATCTGGGTATTTTAAAATCAAAATTACAAATTGTAACATAAATTCTATTACTCAATGGGACTAATAATACTTTTTAAAATTTCTACTAATTTACTTTTATCTTTGTTATAAGTCATATTCTTTAAAACGTCCAATTTTTGTTCTATTTCTACAGGGTTAACACTTACCATTTTAGCAATAAAAATTTTTTTATTTTTAGTACTCAATATACCCTCTTGAGCAGTCAGAATTTCCTCAAATAATTTTTCACCTGGTCTTGCACCAGTAAAAATAATGGCAATATCTTTATTTGGTTCAAATCCAGATAATCGTATCATTTCCTTAGCCAAATCCAAAATTTTAATGGGCTGACCCATATCCAAAACAAACACCTCTCCGCCTTGACCCATAGACCCTGACTGCAAAACTAAAAGACAAGCTTCTGAAGTTAACATAAAATATCGCTTCATATCTGGGTGTGTAACCTCGACTGGACCACCCTTTCTGATTTGTTCTTTAAAAATTGGAATGACACTCCCGCGACTATTAAGCACATTACCAAATCTAACAGAAATAAATTTAGTAATATTTTTTTGATTATAAGCTTGGCAAATCATCTCACTAAATCTTTTAGTGCTCCCCATAACCGAAGTTGGATTTACCGCCTTATCAGTGGAGATAAAAATAAATTTTTCTACTTGATTATCAACGCAAGCCTTAACCAACACCTCTGTGCCAAAAATATTATTTTTTATTGCTTCGTCTGGCTGGTCTTCCATTAATGGCACATGTTTATAAGCAGCTGCGTGCAAAACAATTTTTGGAGTAAAGTTTTTAAAGATATCATTAATTTTTTCCTGATCGCGTATATCAACCACCAGAGATTTAATATTTAAATTTGAAAATTTATTCTTTAATTCATTGGAAATATAAAAAATACCTGTTTCATCCTGATCCAGCAAGATTAATAATGAAGGCTTAAAGCCCGCCACCTGCCTTGAAAGTTCCGACCCAATTGATCCGGCAGATCCTGTAATTAAAACTACATTATTTTTTATAAAACTTTCAATTTGCCTTCTATCCAATGCCACGGCATCACGCCCCAATAGATCCTCTACTTCTACGTCTTTTAAGTTTTTTAAAGAAACTTCGCCACGCATAATTTCATTTAATGGCGGAGCAATTTTAATTTTTCTCACACCCGAACTCTTACCAAGCTCAATGGCATGTCTAATAGTAGCGGAATTAGCGGATGGCAGGGCGATAATTAATTGTTTTATCTGTTCGTTTTTCACGATACTGGGAATATCCAAAATTTTTCCTAACACATGCAAGCCATGAATTTTAACTCCTTTTTTAATTGGATTATCATCAACAAATCCAACTGGAAAATAATTATGAGATTTAGACGATAAAATATTTCTTAAAATTTGCTCACCAGCATCCCCCGCCCCAACAATTAATGTTCTTTCTTTGCCAGATATTTTTTTAAATTCAGAGGCATGAAAATAAACTCTTTTTGAAAATCGCAAAGCGCTAGTCAAAATAAATACTAGCACGTAACTTATAATAATTGTGGATCTTGGAAAATTTAAAAAATGAAAAAAATCATTTGAAATAAAAATAGCAATACTTAAAAAAATAAATGATATTGTTGTGGCTTTAAACAAAGATACCAATTCCCCCGCGCTTACATACGACCAAGAAAAAGAGTATAGTTTTTGGAAATAAAAAACCGGCACCACAAAAATAACTGCCAATGCAATAGTTTTAATAATAAATTGATTATATTGAGGCGGAATTTGACCGTCAAACCTTAACAAAAAAGCCAGCCAAATTGAAATAGCAATAAAAAATATATCCGCAAAGACAAAAAAAATAATTCTTTTATTGGCGGTTCTTTTAAATATATCCGACATTATAATTTTTTAAAAAAAGTATTAATTTCTTGTACTATATAATCCATTTCTTCTTTGGTTAAATCAGGGTACATTGGTAAAGTTAAAACTTCTGAAGATATTTTTTCAGTGCGCGGTAAATCCCCTTTTTTATGTCCCAAGGTTTGATAAAAACTGGTAATATGAATTGGCTCAAAATATATTTTTGCTGCAACCCCTTTGTCGTTTAAATATTTTTTTAAATTGTCTCGTTGCGCTTGCCCGCCTTTTACATAAATAGTATAAAGCTGGTAAATATTAACATTATTTTCCCTAGCCATCGGCAGACTAATTTGTTTAATGGTCGACAATTCTTTATTTAAATACTCTGCATTTTTTTGGCGCAGAGCAATTAATGTATTAATTTTTTTTAGCTGGGATAAACCGAGCGCAGCTGTCATACTCGACATTCGCAAATTGTATCCCAAACAAATATAGTCCATATAACCCGTTGCAGAAAAATAGTTTTCAGTTTCTAGACGGCCATGCGACCTGACTAATTTCATTTTTTCATAGATATCTTTATTATTGGTTACCACTGCCCCGCCCTCTCCAGTGGCAATAACCTTAGGGCCACAAAAACTAAACATAGCCGAATCACCAAACATACCAATTTTTTTATTTCCGACCGAAGATCCCAATGACCCCGCAGCATCTTCTATTAATATCAATTTATGTTTGTCGGCGATGATTTTTATCTGTTCAATTAAGCAGGGATTGCCAGCATAATGAATAACGATAATAGCTTTGGTGTTTTTAGTAATCTTTCTTTCAATGTCGGCAGGGTCTAGGCCAAAAGTACTTTCTTCTATTTCAGCAAACACAGGTTTGGCCCCCACAAACAACGGAGCATTGGAAGTAGCAATAAAAGTAAATGAGGGGACAATAATTTCATCACCCGGCCCAAAACCATATGCCAACATCAATGCATGCAAAGCCGAGGTTCCCGAGTTAAAAACCATGGAATATTTTGCACCAACATAATCAGCCAAAGCTTTTTCAAACTCTTCAATTTCAGGCCCAATTGCCCAATTACGCCCACTTTTAATAACCAAAGTTACCGCATCAATATCAGCCTGGTCAGTATGGATTTTAAATAGAGGAATTTTATGCATAGTTATTAACTAAATACTATCAGATTTTTAGGTTTAATCAATAAAAAAAGCTCGCTTCCTTAAAAGGTTGCGAGCATTGATTGTTAAAAAGTTTTGTCAAAAAATATCTCAATGGCAGAGGCTTCTGGATAACCAGAAATATGAGGGAGATAATCTGCCTTATCTCGCCACTCAATAATTGCCGGTAGACCTCCTTTCAAATACATTTGACCAAGATCTTGTTCAAATTGAACACGGTTTTTAGGATTGGTGCAGTCCGCAGTCAACAGTCCATCGGTTCCTAATAAAATCCATTCCAAATCCATAGGTTCGATGATTTTAGTTGACATACACTGCAGAAAGTGCGGATTACCGTTTAGTACCGCATGACCAAGTTTGCCCATATTACGATTGGCGCGATCAAATTGCTTTTGAGCAAAATAAGGGTAGTAAAAATTCCACGCCACCCCCTTATTACCACAAGCCTCTTTCAGACACTGATCAAAAGCTTCATTGCCACGTTGCTCAAAATCAAACGCCGCTTGATCAAAATTGGTCCGGAAGTGAAAGCCTATCCTGTCTTTGTAAAAGGTAAAACAGTCCCCAATCTCAACCAACATCACCCGCCCATCCTCAAGAATTTGGCAACCTGACACCGAAGCACCGGCGACAGCCTTGAGGGCGGGATCCTGACCCATTGCCATATGATTGGCCAAGACAGTAGTATTGGCACCAATCAACACCTCAATAATACTAGACCTTACCCTTAAACTTGATGGCATCGCGCGAGACACCGCATCACAAATGCATTCGGTCACCATCTGGCCACCAGTGATTTTCTCAGCCTTTTTGGGGTACTGAATCCCTGGCATTGCGGGGCAGTACGGTCCAGATACCCCGTCTGATACCACATACATTTTGGCTGGATCATTGATGGCAAGACCATCTTCCATTGGGACCTGCGCAAAAGCGGGACGATAAAATGGGTTTGCAGTAATATTGCTCATATACAAATCTCCAAAAAAATTTGTCAAAGAAACAACTTAAACACTATCAATACATTATCATAAAACAATAAATAGTCAATGTAATTATTAATATAATGCCAATCCAACCAAAACTAGCACAATCTGCAACCCATAGCAAATTGCCAAGGTTTTTTTGGTAGAGTAACCCTTTTGTAGTAGCTTGTCGTAAAAATGACTACGATCGCCTAAAAAAATGGATTTACCTTTAGTTAACCGTCTAATATTAGTATAGACTCCATCAAAAACCGGCAGTCCAATAATAAATATTGGCGCCAAAACGCTGTATAAATTAAAAGGCAGAGAAAAAATCATCGCCAGTAACGCTAAAACAAATCCCAAAGAATAAGCGCCAGAGTCCCCCATAAAAATTTTAGCGGGTGGAAAGTTAAAAACTAAAAATCCCAGTACGGCGCCTAAAAACAAGACCGCGATATATAGAGCAAGGACATTGCTAAAAATAATACTTAAAATAATAAAACCCATTAAAGAAATTACTGCCAATCCCCCTGCCAATCCATCCATACCATCTTGGTAATTTACTGCATTAATACAAACAAAAATATAAACAAAACTTAATATTGTAGAAATAATAAAAATTGGTAGAAATTTAAAACTAATTCCGATGTATGACAAAATAACTGCTGGAACTAAAGTGCAAATCAAAAGCAGGGCAAATTTCAGAAATGGCTTTGTATCAGAAATGTGCTTCCATTTTAAATCATCGTAAAACCCTAAAAAAAATATTGGCAATAGTGCCGTAAAAATTCCAATAATTTCTGATGCAAAACTTTTCTGAAAGAAAATTACTGCACAAAAAATAATTGACACTATCATTGCCAATCCACCCAATAGGGGAATATTTTTTTTATGAATCTTTAAGACATCACCTTCTGACACGTCAACCAAAAAATTAGTTTTTTCAGAAATTACAATCAAAATAGGAATTAAAGCTAGTCCTAATAAAAACGATGTTAAAAAAATAGATATTATGTTCATATAGCTTTATAGCAATATACTCGTGATTGAGCCTTGCCATGAATATTAATATTTTTTACAAAAACAAAATTGTTTTTTTCGTAAAATTTTATAGCAGACTTTAATTCTTCGCCCACGACAACCTTAAAAACAGTGATATTTTTACTTTTCATCTCTAAAATAAAAGATTTTAGTATTAATCCCCCAACGCCCTGACCTTGAAATTCTTTTTTAATAGCAATAACCAAAAGCTCAGATCTGGGCAAAGATTCTTGTTTGACCGGATAAAACAAGGACTCCAATATTTTTTTAAAAGAGGAAAAAATTTTGGGTAAAAGAATAAAAAAAGACTGAAAAAAATAATGCGAAAGAAAATAAAAATAAAATTTATTCATATCAATAGCTCCAGATGCAAAGCCAACCACTTCGTTATTTTCTTTAGCAACAATACAAAAACTATAACCAGATTCTATTAACGCCAAATAAAATCTTTGCAAAAAAGACGAACTTAAAGAACTTAAAAAGCCCTGAGCAATTTCCACCTTATGGATTTGAGCCATAGCTAGCGCATCTTCTTTTTTTGCCAATTCAATAATCATATTAATTCTTTAACTTTTTCTGCCATTTTTTGTAAAAGGATATTTCTATCAAATTGCTTTTCGGCTTTTTTTCGTCCGGTCTGACCCATTAATTTGGCAATATCAGGATGCTTTAAAAAATAAATTATGGCTTCTTGCAGGGCTTGAGAATTTTTTGGCGGAACAATAATGCCAGTTATATTATTTTCTACCGCGTCACGACAACCACGCACATTAGTGGTAACTACCGGCAAAGCCATTGCTGAGGACTCCATTACACTATGTGGAAAACCTTCACGGTAAGACGGCAGTACAAACATATCCATTACAGAATATAACTGGTCTACATTGGTTCTTTCGCCCAAAAATATTATATTTTTTTGTTTTATATTAGCGGGATTAATGTTATCTTTTTTTTGCAGATCTGCCGGCCCTACTACCAAAAGCAAGGTATTGGGAAATTGCGTCAAAACATTTTTAAACGCTTCAAATAATTCCATATAACCCTTTTCTTTTACAAGTCGCGCAACAATGCCAATTACAAAATAGTCAGTATTAATTCCTAAACTTTTTTTTAATTGTAAAATGGAATCAGGGGAAAATCTTGTTGGATTAAATTTTTCAAGACCAATTCCATCGCCTATATATTCGGCAAAATTTGGATTTACAATATTTTCTTTTTGAGCAGTTTTAAAATCTTCTTGGTTTCTAAAGAAAATAAAACTGGAACATTTCGCCGATAGTTTTTCAATCCAAATAAAAAACTTTCTTTTTAAAAACGGTGTATTTTCGTGAAAGTAATAACCAAAAATTGTATTGATAATAATTGGCACATTAGCCATTTTAGCCGCTAACTGACCTAAAAAACCGGGCTTTGGAGTAAAAGTCAAAACTAGGTCAAATTTTTCTTTTTTAAAATAAAAAAATAATCTAATTAGCGAAATCAAATCTGAAATGGGGGTAAAAATTTTTCTGTTAATAATAATTTCTTTAACCACCACCCCCTCTTTTTTAATATCTTGTAGCCATTTTCCCGGCGAACAAACTACAAAAACATCGTACCCTTGGTTTTTAAAAAATTTCAATTCAGAAATTAATAAAAATTTTAAAGTAATATCAACCGCCACCACAAAACAAATTTTTTTCATAAAACATGAAGCATAAAACATGAAGCAATGTTACACATTTTTCATGGTGCCCCATAACATTGCCCCAATTTAATCAGCCACTTTAATTATTTGATCATATTCCTTTTGCACTAAATATTTTTCTGTTAAAGAAAAATCTAACAGATATCTTGCTTCTTTTAGAGAACCATATGATATTTCCAGAAAGTTTTTATGGACTTTGCTTCTTAATCTTGCATAGCCTTCTATATAATTTAAAATTACTGATAAAGTAGCTCTCTTAATTGCGATGTAACCCCAAACATTTCTTCCCTTGGAAAATTTCTACTAATCCTATATACCGAATGCACAAATTCATCCATCTTGTTTTTTAATTTTTCGTGGTATGTTTCAAGTTTCATGTTTTATGTTTCATAAAAGCAATGGTTTTTAAAAGTCCAGATTCTATATCTGTTTTTGGCGTCCAGCCAAATTCTTTTTTAATTTTTTTTATATCCAGAAAACTACGCTTAGTTTCTAAATTACTTAACTTTTGATAAGTAGGCTTAATTTTGACGCCAAGCAGTTTATTTATTAGACTAAAAACTTTATTTAAACTTATTTCCTTTCCACCACCAATATTATACACTTCACTTTTATTTTTTTTCTCTAAGGCAACCAGCGCCAAAACCGCATCATTAATATAAATAAAATCTCTGGTTTGACGACCAGTATCATTAATTATTGGACTTTCCCTGTTTAACATTTTTAAAATCATCGCTGGAATAAACCCACTCTTCCACTGAGCCGGCCCATAAACATTAGCCAAGCGAGCTATCACAGCATTAATTCTATTGATTTTTGCGTATGACAAAATATATTTTTCTATCGCTAAATTTGCCAAGCCATACAAAGTTGTTGGATGTGCCAAATACTCTTCTTTGGTTGGTACCAACTTTGCATCTTGATAAATTGCTCCACCACTGGAAACAAAAATTAATTTTTCAACATTAAAGTTTTTACAAGTATCTAAAGTAATTTTAATACCTGTTAAAAAATCCATTTCTTTTAAAAAAAGTGGATCATCAATTGGTTTTCTTAAATTAATTGGTCCAGCTAAATAATAAACCATATTTGGTTTTTCTTTTTCAAAAACTTCCTGTACCTTTTCTGAATCTTTAATATTTACTTGATAGTATTTAATTTTTAAATCAGGCTCTTTGGGTGGCAAACCATCAATAACTATCACATTATTACCCAAATCTAAAAGTGTCTTTGATAAGCAAGACCCAATAAAACCTGCTCCACCAATTATTAAATATTTTTTCATAAAATAAACTTATTAATCAACGCCTTTAATTTATAACTATAAACTTCTGCTTGATTATTAAACATAATCGACATTACCGATACAAAACAAATAAACATCGGAATTCTAATTCTAGCAATAATTCCATAATTATTAATAAATAAAGCAAGGGCACCTAATGCCAAAACACTAAAACACAACAAGGGAAGACTAAATTTAAAGTATTGTAAAAATTTCTTTATGCCACTTTTTTTAACAAATATAGCGCTATTATATAGAAAGGCGATTATCCATACATACCAAGGAATAGTTTCAATCAAAGCAACAATCTGCCTTTTATAAGTAAATTGCCAAGGTAATGGCCCCAATAAACTATAAATAAAGGATTTGGCGGAGTTTATTAAAAATACTACAGGCCCCTTACTAAATCCAGTTTCAAGGATAAAGGTTGAACCCGTATCAACAACTGCTGGGCTTTGGGGTTGTGGCAAGGAAGTATTAGGCTTAGATATATTTGACTTAGATGCGTTTGACTTAGGTGTGTTTGAATTAACGACAATTGTTTGAGCGACACTCGGCTGGGGTTGCATTAAGGGCGAATTAGCACTGTATACAACTTCCCTGTAATAAGTAATGGTTTTAAAATTTAACATTTTTGCAAAACTATTAAAACCATAATAACCGTTACCCACAATCAAGGACGAAAATCCCAGCAAAAATATAATCATCAACCAATAAATCATTTTTTTCTTTAAATCAAGCGCAGAAAGTAAAGGCCAACACAAAATAAAGCTAAACATTAGGGCGTACCCAACATAAAAACGCAAATTAATTAAGCCAGTTAAAATAGCAAAAAACAAAAAAAAGTTAAACCAAGAAAAATGCTTTAACATTTTTACGACAAGCAGTAATCCCAAAATCACTAATGGAGTAACTACTGTATCTTTTAACAATGTACTGCCAAAATATAAATAACTTGGGTACAATATTACGATAAGGTTGGTTAAAAAAGCGGTTTTTTTGGTTCCCCCAATTTCTAAAATCAACAAGTAGATATATATCACCGACAATCCAGCTAGCCACACCGTAAAAAGCAGGCCAACAATTGCGCTGGGAAGGGTAAACATATATAAAATACCAACTAAAATCGGCCAAAAATGGTCAGTATATAGCCCCGTCAAATAAAAACTACCGCGACTAAATCTCTTAGCAAGCTCAATAGCAATTTGATTGTAACCATCAGCATCTGACCCGCCACCAAATGGCCGAAAATTAAAATAATAAATAAATAAAACAGCAAGAAGGTGAACTGTAATTGCCAACACAAAAATTACATATATTTCCTTATCGGCTATGCCAGATTTTTGCATAAAAAAAACTGTTGTCATAGATAAAAACAAAAGCAGTAAAAGCCCGACTGCCAAAGCTTTATCGAAAAAACTAATCACGCAAAATATGTAAGCCAAAAATAAAACCGAATACCATGTCGGCTTTTTTATTTCTTGTTGCGCGATTGTAAAAAAATATTTTAACATAAAATTAGTAAATTGGTGTCACCTGCATTAATTCTTCAAAAACTTTTTCATATTCTGCAACGCTTTTATTTACAGAAAAAAATTCTGCTCGCTCCTTGCCACTACTGATTAAATTTTTTGCTAACTGTAAATTATTTAAAATACCCAAAATTGCATCGGACATTTTTTGATAATTACCAACAGGCACCAATATACCATTTTTATTATTTTCTATTATTTCTCCCGGTCCAACAGGGCAATTAGTAGATACTACAGGCACTCCACAGGCCATTGCTTCAATAATTACATTTCCAAAACCTTCCTGCAAGCTTGATAAAACAAAAACCGAGGATTGCTTCATATATTTAAACGGGTTTGACTGAAACCCCAAAAAAGCAATACTGCTTGATAAGCCCATTTGATTAACTAAATTTCTTAAATTTTCTTTTTCTGGACCGTCACCTAAAATTACCAACCGCGTAGGCTTTTTTTTTAGAACTAGCTTAAAAGCCTTAAAAAGGTTAGGATAATCTTTGCATTCAACTAACCTACCTACTGCAACAATAACAGGAATATCCTGATTTACAAACCATAAGTGATTAACCTGCTCCAAGGCAAGTTGATAAATACCGTCGTTAATAACTGGGTTATATATAACTTTAATATCGTTTTTGGTTTTGACACTTTTCTGAAGGTCACTAGCAATGCCACGGGCAACACAAATTATCGCATCAGCCTTAGGATACAAAAATCTGACCATAGCAGGCATAAAAAAACGCGCAATTAGACGACGAAAAGAAGTTTTGGCAATAACCGGCAACATAGAAAACACCGAGTGCTCTGTAATAATTATTTTAACCGACGCGCCCGAAAATATTTTAGCCAATATGCAAATTACATTAACGCGCGGAAACGCCGATATAAAAATATCTGGTTTTTGAGTTTTAAAATAACGAACTAAAGAAAAAAATAAACCCAAACTTACAGAAGCGTTAAGATTTTCAATTTCAATACTAGATTTTACCTCTTTAATAAAATCACCCTTTAACTTCCCTAATAATATTGATACGCGATATTTTTGCTCATCAATATAATTAACAAGATTAACCACTCCCCTTTCAGTTCCACCCACCTCTAAAGAAGGTAGGAAAAATACCACTCTAATTCTCTCCTTTTCCATTATTTTTAGCTTGTGATTAGTATAAAATTATTCTATTATAATATAATTTATAACCGCAAAAATCAACCCAAATGTTTGAAAAATTAATCTGGTCATATCAGGTAATTAACAGGTATTTATTTAAGGATACTAGATATTTTCTAATGTATCTTTACCGTTATTTTCAAAACAACCACCACAACAATTGTTCATTTTATAGCGACGAAGAATTTGCTAGCGCCATTAATCAAGGCAAATCTATGATTAGAATTGGTGACGGAGAAATGGGCTTACTACATTTTTGCCAAGTTCGCTACCAAGTTTATAGCGATGCAATTAGAAATGATTTTTTAAAAATTATTAAAAATTATTCCGATGATTCCCCCTACATCATTTCAATTCCACCGCCAGTTAACTATACTAACCTACAGTTAAAAAAAATTAACCGGTTTTATCTTTACCGACAATTTAAAATAACTTACGAATTAATTTTTAATAAAAATGCTAGATATTTTGATCAATTAGCTTTTTATAGAAACGGAAAATTTGAAAAACTTATATTGCCTTACATAAAAACCAAGAAAGTTGTTATTGTTACAAATTATGATCATAAAATAAAAATTCAAAATTCCCCGCTAGCATCTAATAATTATCAGTATATTATTTGTGAAAATAAAAATACATATGAGAGCCGAAAAAAAATACAGCAAGATATTATTGACCTTGTTTATAAAACGGGTCTGCCTAAAAATAACTTTGTGATTTTAATGTCAGCTGGCTTAGCTAAAACCACAATCTATGACTTATCTTTTATGGGTTACCAAGTCCTAGATATTGGCAAGGGCTTAGAAAGCTATTATATGGGCATTAGTATTGAAAACTTAATGTAAGAATCTTGCGTTTATGCTCAATTTAGTTTAATATATCCGTAAACTTATGGATACTGAATCTGAGAAAATTAAAGTTATTATTCTTTGTGGCGGTACAGGCACTCGTCTAAAAGAAGAAACGGAATTTAAACCCAAGCCTTTGGTGGAAATTGGTGGCAAACCAATTTTGTGGCACATTATGAAAATATATAACCATTATGGTTATCAAGATTTTGTGCTGGCGCTGGGCTATAAAGGCAACACTGTTAAAGACTACTTTATCAGACAAAAACATCATACGTCTGATTTTTTACTAAATACCAATAAAGGCGAAATTATTAATTTCTTAGATAACGACACTCAAAGAGACGATTTTAATATTATTTTTGCTGAAACCGGCCTAGAAACTCCTCATGGCGAAAGAGTTTTAAAAATCAAGCCTTATATTAAAGAGGACATATTTATGGTTACCTATGGCGATGGCGTGGCCAACATTGATATTGACGCCTTAGTTAAATTTCACAAATCTCACGGCAAAATTGCCACTATTACAGGCGTACATCCAGAATCAAAATGGGGCTTAGTAAATTCCGATGACAACAGCTTAGTTACTGAATTTGCTCAAAAACCAATGCTTTATGATTATGTTAATGGCGGATTTATGGTTTTTAATAAAGAAATTTTTGACTATATTAAATCAGGAGAAATGATTGAGGACGCTTTAATTAAACTAATTCCACAAAAACAACTGGCGCTTTATAAACACGAAGGCTTTTGGTATGGTATGGACACTCACAAAGATTTTTTACATTTAAACAAATTATGGGAAACCGACCCAAAATGGCGTATTTGGCAAGAAAACCCAATTAAACCAAAACTCATTCCAGTTCCAGACATCTTTGCGCAAGGCTTAGATGAGTCAAAGCAAAAAACAATTTTAGTTACGGGTGGCGCTGGTTTTATTGGCAGTAATTTGGTGCACGAATTAATCAATCAGGGTCAAAGAGTAGTTGTTATTGATGACTTGTCTTCTGGGAAAAAAGAAAATCTACCCAAGGAAGCCATTTTTTATCAAGCGGATGTTCGCGACAAAAAAATTGCTGACATTTTTGCCAAAGAAAATCCCACTATTGTTTATCACTTTGCCGCCAAACCTTTAGTGCAGGAAGTTTATCAAAATCCTTATGATGCTATAGAAACCAATGTTATGGGCACCGCCAACATTTTGGAAATCTGCCGTCAACGTAAAAATTTAGAATCTATTATTATTGTTTCATCAGACAAGGCTTACGGAACATCCAATAGTCTTCCTTACGCAGAAAATCATCCGTTAAAAGGCGATCACCCTTACGATGTATCTAAATCTTCCGCCGATTTAATTGCTCAAACCTATGCCAAAACTTATGGTCTACCAATTTTAATTACCCGATTTTCCAATGTTTTTGGACCTCGCGACCTTAATTTTTCCCGAATTATTCCGGGGATCATAGAATCAATCAAAAGAAACAAGGAACTGTCAATCCGAAGCGACGGAACTATGATACGCGAATATACTTATGTTAAAGATATTGTTGATGGTTGCATTAAACTGGCCAGTCACAAAGAAAGTTTTGGCCAAGCTTTTAATTTTGGATCAGAAAATGTTTTAAGCGTACTAGATGTCATTAAAAAATCAGAACAAATTTTGGGCATCAAAATAAATTATAGAATTTTAAACGAAACTAAAAACGAAATCCCCGCGCAATACTTAGACTGGTCAAAAGCCCGCGAAAAACTAAACTGGCAACCAAAAACCAATTTTGAGCAAGGCATTAAAGAAACCTTTGAGTGGCATAAAAATAACTTCTTGCAAAGTTAAACAAAAAAAATGGGTACAGAGAAATTCTCTCTGTACCCCTTTTTAATTACTTTGCCGGTTTGGCAATTTTGATTTTTTCGATGTTGATATAGCCAAACTTAATCAAATCGGATGCGGGAAAAAAGCCACGAGAAACTTCAAGATAGAAGTTCCACGGAGCCAAAGCTGCCTGACCAGAAGCAATGACGCCATTATGGATGTTTTCCATAACCTCCTTTTTCGTAAGCGCCACCACGTTTAAGCCACCGTCGCCTTCTGTCCTTTCTTGGTAATTAAGACCAGAAAGATACACAAAACTAGAGTAGTGTTGAATGGCGATGTCCGACCCAAACAAATAGACTGGGCGAAGGCAACGGTAAAGCGTGGCTTCTTGGCTTTCGATTTCGGTTTCTTCCACCAATTCCCGTAGGGCACCCATTTTCAAACCTTCGTTTGGATCCAAAGCCCCACCGGGAAATTCCAAGGAACTGTAGGGACCAAACTTAGCAAGATCAACCTTTTTGCCACCGATTTGGGCCAAAGTTGATCGGTTCGTATACCTCCCTTGAGCGGGACGTTGTTCTATCACCATTAACAGACGACCGTCTGGCAACACAGGAACAATGCCAGTGCCCTTTTCAATCCACGAACCATTGCCAGCGCACAATTCCACATAGCAAAAGTAGCTATATTCGCCATTGGCAAACTCTGCCTTTTGACGACCCACGCTACTACAGTGAACAACAATCTGATAGCGATACGGGCCTTGAGCAACAGGGAAAATCTTGCCCTCTACCCAATTAACGCTTTTCAAAGATTCTTTGGCATTATGACTGCTAAACATAATACACCTTTCTGGTAAAAATATCCCAAAAACCTAAAAATAGTAATAGCGACTCTGCAAAAATACTATAATATTTTTTAAGTAAAGTCAATATTCTACCGCCTACCAAGATGTGATATTATAATTAAATTCAATCTATGACAACAAAAAACCAAAAAGTTTTAATCACCGGTGGGGCAGGTTTTATTGGGGCGAATTTAGCTAGAAAATTAATTTCGCAGAGTGGTTTTAAAGTGTTTATTATTGAAAAAAATGGCGTTAATTTGTGGCGACTAGAAGGCATATTAAGCAGTATTACCATTAATTATACTGACATTGAAAACTTAGCAGAGTTACAAAAAACCATTGATGATATAAAGCCAGATTTTGTTTTTCATTTAGCAACTTATGGGGTTTACAGCGCTATTCAAACAGATGTGCGAAAAATGATTGATATTAATATCAAGGGAACATTAAATTTAATTGATGCGCTAAAAAATTGTAATGTGCGCTGTTTTATTCATACTGCCAGTTGCGGGGAATATAAGGCTAAAAAATCCAGCCTAAATGAAAATGACCCAGTTGATCCGTCAAACGCTTATCACATTACCAAATTGACCACGGAATTATTGCTAAAAAAAGTTGTGGCGCAAACCAAGATGTCAGTTATTAACTTAAGACTATTTACCGCCTACGGTTTTTATGAAGATGGACAAAGATTAATCCCCCACATTATCTTAAACGCCCTAGATAATAAAAATGTAGATTTAAGTTCGCCTAATTATGTTAGGGATTTTATTTTTATTGAAGACTTAACTGACGCCTTTTTAAAAATCATAAAAAATAAAAAACGCTATCAGGCAGACACATTTAACATTGGCTCAGGCAGGCAACATAATATTGAGTCAGTAGTTAAAACTATTGAAAAATTATTAGGCAAAAAAATTAATGCAAAATATGGCAAACGTAAAAGCTACTATGAAGAGCCGGATTTTTTTCAAGCAAATAACAAAAAAGCTAAAGTTGAATTTAACTGGAAACCTACTCACAGCCTTGAATCAGGAATTGCCAAAACCATAAATTGGTTTAAAGAAAATAAAGAATATTATTTATGAAAAAGCTAATCGCTTATTTTAGAGAACTAATTAGAGGTAGAGTTTATTTGCAAAGATTTTTTTTATTCCTTTATAAAACTTCTCTCGTGGGAATGAATTTTAGCGGTGGAGCCGTGGTTAAAAATAGTGGCGAAGCAAATGTGGTTGATTATGTATCAAAAAAACTACCTAATGGTATAGCATTAGTTATTTTTGATGTTGGCGCGCATTTGGGAGATTATTCCAACATGCTTTTAGAGCATCTCAAAAATCGTAAAATTCAAATTCATGCTTTTGAACCTTCTAATACAACGTTTCAAAAACTAAAAATAAATTTGGCTGGCAAAAAAGTTTTACTGCATAATCTTGGATTTAGCAATGAAGCTAAAAAAATGTCACTTTTTTATGACTATCAAACTTCTGTGTATGCTAGCGTTTACCAGAGAAAATTAGATCATGAAAATAGAGTTATGAATATTTCTGAAACAATCGAATTGACAACCATCGATGATTTTTGTAGACAACATAACGTTAGCCACATCCACTTTTTAAAAATGGATATTGAGGGTCACGAATTTTTTGCCTTGCAAGGAGCAAAAGAAATGATAAAGAAAAACATTGATTTTATCCAATTTGAATTTTCGGCCGCCAATATTGATTCCAGAACTTATTTTAAAGATTTTTATTATCTATTATCAGAAAACTATAATATTTATCGGGTTTTAAGGGATGGACTTTGTCCCTTGAAAAATTATAATGAAACCCAAGAGGTGTTTTTTACCACCAACTATTTAGCAGAGAGAAAAAGTAAATAAAATGGAAAATAAATTTTTACTTAGCATTTGCATCCCCACATACAACCGAGCAAATTATTTAAAAAATTGCCTGGATAGTATTTTTATTCAGCTTGATGATGAGAAAGTTAAAAATTTAATTGAAATTGTCGTATCAGATAACGCTAGTCAAGATAATACCTTTAATTTAGTTAAGAACTACCAATCCAATTTCATTAATCTAAAATACTTTAGAAATCAAGAAAATATCGGCATGGACGACAACGTCACTAATTCTGTAATGAAAGCGACGGGAAAGTACTGCTGGCATATAGGAGATGACGACGCGATTCAAAATGGATCATTGAGCATATTAATTGAAGTTTTGCAAAAAAAAGAAGTTGCATTATTAGGGATTCATTTTTATCCATTCATTGATATTGCAAAAGCTTTAGAAAAAAAAGTTTTTAATAGTGAAAATTTTGTAGAATATTTAAATTCAGCTGAAGAATTTTGCAACAAAAATTATTGTATCGCCACCCTAGGGGCCCTGATTGTTAATCGAAAACTTTGGCTTGCCGTAGACAAAAGTAATTATCAGACATATTTTAATTACTATGAATTTGCTTTAAAAATGATTGGAAACACAATTCTGCCACTAGGATACATTAAAACCCCCCTACTTTATACTGGCCAAGATTACCGATGGGCAGAAAATGGTGGCACATTTTTAACTGCCATAAATTTTGTCAAAATTTGGGAAAAACTAGGCGCATTTGGTTATAGCAAAAAATTTATTGATTATAATACCAACCGATTTTCTAAGAGTTTGCCAATGGCATTACTAATTGCCAAAACATTTGGATTAAAATGTTCTTTTACTAATTTGAAACGCATTTATCAGGTTTTTTATAAATATCCCTTACCATTATTTATAGCAACCCTCGTATTTTTCATACCAAACTCTGTCGTTAAATTTGGCAAATTACTACATAACAAAATTAGAAAAATAGCATGACGATAAAAGAGGATAAAATCAAAGGAGTATTTGAAATTCAATTAGAAGCCAAAGAAGACTTTCGTGGTTTTTTTATGCGCACCTATGACGATAAAGTTTTTGCGCAAAACCACATCAATAAAAATTGGGTACAGGAATACCATAATTTATCCTTAAAAAAAGGTACTATTCGCGGTTTACATTTTCAGCTACCGCCGTATGCGGAAGCTAAATTAGTCCGAGTTTTGCAGGGAAAAAGCCTAGACGTGTTTGTGGATTTGAGAAAAAATTCTCCAACTTTTGGTCAATGGAGTAGTGTTGTAATTTCGGCTGAAAATAAAAAGATGATTTATATCCCTAGGGGCTTTGCTCACGGTCTTTGCGCCCTAACTGACAATACTATGGTGCTTTGCAAAATGGATAACCATCACAATCCCGATGCCGAACGTCAAATTAAGTGGAGTGATCCAGATTTAAATATTGACTGGCAATTAACTGGCCAGCCAATTTTATCCGAAAAAGACTCTAATGCCAAAAGCTTTAAAGAATTTATTAAAGAACAGGAAGGGATAGAAATTTAAATAATTAAAAATAAAATTCAAAATTAACTTAATTTTTGACTTTTAACTTTTAAATTTTTATTTTATTACCATGCATATAGGCTTTTATAATCACACTAAAGCATTTAATAAAAATCGGATGTTTTTGGATCCTAATTCATGGTTTGGAGACAATTTAGTTTACCCTTTTGTTTTTTTAGGCACACAATTAAAAAAAATGGGGCACAAAGTTAACACCATCGATATGGATAAATTAGAAAATTTTGACGCCATAGTATTTATTGAATTCCCTGGGATCAATAACCCATATTTTAAAAAATTAATAAAAAACGACTTTAAAAATATTTACCTTATCGCGCAAGAATCACCCATAATAAAACCTGATAATTTAGATACAAAAAACCATGCCCATTTTAAAAAAGTTTTTACTTGGAATGACCCTGTAATAGATAATAAAAAATATTTTAAATTAAATTATAGTCATGACATTCCAAAAACATTTAATTTTAAAACCGATAAAAAAAATAAACTATGCACTATTATAGCTGGCAATAAGCTTGCGAAACATCAAGGGGAATTATATTCAGAAAGAGTAAAAGCTATCCGCTGGTTTGAAAGACATCACCTAGAAGATTTTGACCTGTTTGGGATTGGCTGGGACCGATATAATTTTCATGGGACTTTTTTAGGAATAAATATTGCCCGCCTCAACCGGTTAACTTTTTTAACCAAACTATTAAAACCCAATTACCCTTCATACAAAGGAAAAGTTAAATCTAAAAATGAAACTTATAAAAAATATAAATTCTCCATCTGCTATGAAAATGTTAGAGATATTGAGGGCTATATTACCGAAAAAATATTTGATTGCTTTTTAGCAGGCTGCGTGCCAATTTATTTGGGGGCGAGCAATATCACAGATCACATTCCATCCAACACTTTTATTGATAAAAGAAATTTTGACACCTACGAGAAACTTTATAGCTACATTAAAAATATGCCCGATAAAGATTATCTAGATCACATAAATAACATTAAACTTTTTTTGACTAGCCAAAAAGCCTATCCATTTTCAGCCCAATATTTTGCCGACACTATTATTAAACAGATAACCAATGAATGAAAAAAATCCACTAGTAACAGTTTGCTTTTTAACTTATAATTACGCTCCTTTACTGAAAAAGTCATTGACTCCGCTTATTAACCAGACTTACGCTAACACCCAAATTATCATTTCCAATAATCAATCCACTGATAATACCGAACAAGTCGCCAAAGAAATTGCGTTTAAAAACCCGAAAGTTAGCTATCGGTACAATATTCCAAACCTTAAAAAAGAAGAATTTTCTGATATTGCTGAAAAAAATATTCCAACGACCAAAAAAATGTATGACGTGGTTTTTAATCATTGCAACACATTAATAAAATCAGGAGAAATTAAGGGAGATTTTATTATTTTTTGCCATCAAGATGATTTATATCAAACTGATATTGTTAAAAAAGAGGTAGAATTTTTAATGCAAAACCCAAGTGTTCCCGCTGTATTTACCCTTGGAACTATTATTGATGGCAATGATAATATTATTGGCAAATGGAAGTTGCCCCAGGAATTACAAGATAAAAATATTCATACATTTAAAGAAGTTTTTAG